>NZ_CBCSIQ010000009.1:0-134235 GCF_965139615.1 Kerstersia similis | reverse complement strand
CCCCGCCCCCTGCCGCCACGCCAGCCAAGCACCCACCCACGGTTACTGATGCCGATTTGCTGCGCCACCCCCAGCTGGCGGAAATCGTACTGACGACCGCAATCAAGCGACACGACTGGAACACCGTAAAAAAAGTGCTGGGACTGTACGAAACCATTCCCGGGCATGATCGACTGCTGGTGCATTACGGCAAGGGCGCACTCCTGCGTTCGCAAAGGCGACATGGCGAAGCCATCGACGAATACCGTGCCATGCTGCAAGCCGATCCCGGCCTGCACACCGTCCGGTTCGACCTGGGTGTCATGTTCTTCGAGGACAAACAATACCGGGCCGCGCAGGAACAGCTAAAGCAATCCCTGGATGTGCCCGACCTGCCCGCAACGCTGCGCGGCATCGCGCAACAAATCCTGGACCAGATAGCCCTGGCAGAACGCATACGCCCCCTGCTCAGGATCAGGCTGCTGCACAGCAACAACATCAACCAACGCGGTGATGCCAGCGAACTGGCGATCGGCGGCCTGCTATTCGAGAAGAACCCGGACTCCATGCCTCAGGCTTCCTGGGGCATGCATTACGCGCTGCAGCTGGATCAGGAAGTCAATCTCGGTGGCAACAACTTCCTGGCATACAGCGCATCGGCCAACAAGCTCGATTACGCCAGCGCGTCCGACTACAACGAGAATGCAATCACGCTGTCCCTGGACTATAAGCACCAGACCGTCTCCAGCTGGGTGGCGCTGGGGCCAGCCATGCAATGGCAATGGCTGGCCGGTCAACGGTATTCGCACGGACAGGGCCTGAACGCCAGCATTGGTCACTGGATCAACCCCAGGCTGCAAGCCTCGGCGTATATGCGATGGCTGCATCGCAGCTACTACGATCCGAATCTCGCCAGCTATGAGGGCGACACCAGCAGCGTCTCGCCTGGCCTGCTGTGGCTGGCTTCGCGCCAGGTTGCCGTACTCGTAGGGGCAGGCTATCTGCGCGAGAGCCTGCGAACTGGCAGCGAATCCTTCCGGCAACGCCAGATCAATATTGGCATGAACGTCCAGGTGCCAGGCGGCTTCAACGCCAACGCGTTCGCCCAATTGGGCTTTCGCCGTTACGATGAACGCCACCCCCTGATGAACGAATGGCGCAAGGACCGGCGCTTCACGACGTCGCTGACCATCGGCCATGGGCAACTGCAAGTTGCCGGTTTCGAGCCCAAGTTGGGAGTGCAGTACGAGCGTGTACGTAGCAATATCGCCGGCTTGTACAGCCGCAGTACCTGGCAAGGCATGCTGACGCTGGAACGGCGCTTCTAAGCCAACACCGACAACCCATCCCAAGACAAGCAACTGCGCAGGCGCATCAGACACAGGGAACCAGAGACCGTACGCGCAAGCACATGCACCAACCTTGATTGTGCTGACCACTCTCTACGGTGGCACTCAATGAACAGCAGCATCTGTCAGTTGCTACTCTCCCTCTTCGCACCTGAAACAGACACGCAGCATCCCGCAACAAAACAAGGGTGACGCCATCGGGATTTCCACCGATAATTAAGTCAATGGCGTCCATTCCTGGACGCAACTTCAAGGAGAACGATGATGGGCATTCTGAATCGCACCAGCCGTGGTCTCGAACAAGGTTACGAAGAAATCAAAAGTGCTGGCAAACGTGCCGGCCAGGATGTGCAGGACTCTCTGCGCGATGACGTCTTGGAAGCGCTCGGCAACCTGGAAGCCGCCCTGCAAGACAAGGATGCGGATGTCGCCGAACTGCGCGCCCGCCTCGAAGACCAGATCTACAAGGTGCGTGGCCTCGTGGAAGACAAGGCCGCCACGGCTTCGCAAACGGTACGTGGCTACGTCGATTCCGCCGAGGAATGCATCCAGGCCAAGCCCTGGCAAGCCCTGGGTGTGGTCGCCGCCGTTTCTTTCCTGCTGGGCGCATTGATCACCCGCCGCTGATCCGGCCCCCGGCACACCTTGCCGGCAGCCCCCCCTGCACGCCGCCATCCAGCGGCGTGCTTTCGTTCAGGCCTCTGGGCCTGACCCCGCCGGCACCCAACTGCTATGCTTGCCGCCATCGTATTTCTTTCATGGCAGCCCTGGCATGGCACATTTCCCCGATCCCGCATCCTTGACGCAGCAAATCCTGCATCCCGAGACCTCCGGCCTGGATGCTGACTGGCTGGCTGTTCTGCAGCAACCGGCCGTTACCCAGGCGCGACAGGCCGTTGCTGCATTTCTGGCCCAGCGCCTGGAGGGCGGTGCGGTCATCTACCCGCCACATCCCTGGCGCGCCCTCGCGCTGACACCCCTGCACCGCACCCGTGTCGTCATTCTCGGGCAGGATCCCTATCACGGACATGGACAGGCGCAAGGGCTGGCCTTCTCGGTTCCAGACACCATGAAGCGCCCGCCCAGCCTGCGCAATATGTTTCTGGAAATCGCCCGGGATGATGGCTTGCGCGCCGCGCTGCCAGACACGCCCGCTGCCTCGGCCATTGCCACCTGGGGCAATGACCTGACGCGCTGGTCGGAGCAAGGCGTGCTGTTGCTCAACACGGTGCTGACCGTTGAGGACGGCCAGCCAGCCGCGCATGCCAAGCGCGGCTGGGAAGTCATCACCGATGCCTTGATCCGCCATGTGGCAGACCGCAACACGCCTGCCGCCTTCCTGCTGTGGGGCGGCCACGCCCAGGCCAAGCAAGCGCTGCTACCCGCAAACCGGGGGCATCTGGTGCTATGCGCCAACCACCCTTCCCCGCTCTCGGCACGGCGTCCGCCTGTGCCCTTCCTTGGGTGCGGGCATTTCCGGCAAGTCAATGAATGGCTGGCCGCAAAACACCAGCCAGCCATTATCTGGCGCACCGACACCGAACAAACTGGCCTATTCCCGGCTTGAGGCGGCGCGCGGCACCTGTTGCCGCGCGCCCTGCCTACTCCCGGCTCGGGTTCCACCCCTGAAATGCCCTATCCGGACTTGGCCGCACGCGTAGCACAGCGGCAGGGCTGGCCGACATTAAGCCCTGCGGATGCCGGCCTGGTATCGACGCAGCAGGCCCAGCGCCAGCACGCCCAGCAAGCCAGGCGCCACCGGGCCGCCGCCACCACCGCCAGACTCGCCCGGGCTACCCGGATTGCCAGGTTGTCCTGGCTTTTCTTCGACCTGAACCTGCAGTGATGCGCTGGCCTTCTGGCCCGCCTCGTCTTCACACTCCAGCGAGAAGGTGTTCGCCCCGGCCTGCACCAGTGTCACCGGAACCCCTTGCGCCGCCGTTTGCTGCACGCCGCTCCAGATGCCGCCATTGCTGCCCCCTGCCACGCATTGACTGGCATGTTCCGTTTGCCAGTCCAGACGGAGGCTCTCGCCCACCACGCCAGTTGGCGCCGAGACGGCAAATTGCGTGATGGCGACCTGCGGTACGTCGATCTCATAGCGGAACAAGCCGCCAAAGCCATCCAGGCCGCTGCCTGCCGCCCCATACAGCTGTTGCTTGCCGCCACTGGCGGGGCCTGCGCTCAGACCTGCTGGTTCCTTGCCTTCGGTTTCCGCATTGAAGTAATGCAGGAACTCGACGCGGTCATCCCGCCGGTCTGCCTCCTGCCCGACCACAACCCGGTAGAGGCTGCCCGCGCCGGCCGCCCTGCCGTTGCTCAGGCGCACGGAGGTATCCAGGCTGGTCACGCCGTAGATATTGCCATCATGGGCCCGCACCAGCCCCCCCATGGGCTTGACGCCCTCCGGCGCACTGCCGTCGGCAATAACGGCGCTGCTGGACGGGAAGCGATGAACGACCGCAAAGCTATTTTGCGGATCACTCTTCTTCAGGCGCCAGATCATTTCCGGGCCGGTTCCATAAAGCCACTCTCCCGACTCCACCAATGCCGAACGCCCGACATCATTGGCGACCCCGATCACCCCGCCTGTTTCGCTCCTTTTGAATACGCGCAGCAGTTCGATGTCTTCTTCACTCGGATTGCCACGGTCCAGTGCTGCCTGGCGGATGCGCACGAGGAAACCCGCCACGGTATCGGTACCACTCACGATATCCGGATATTGTGCTGCACCATTCTGCGCAGCCAGCGTAGAGAGGATGTAGAGCGCCTGATCACTCTGGCTGTAGAAATTGATGAATGGCGCTCCGCCCTTGCGATAGCTGCGCGCCGTGCCGCTGACCTGATCGGAGAAATCGCAGAAATCCACGATGGCGTCCAACGCCCCGGCAGGCGACAGACGGTACAGGGATCGGTCAGGATTGGTCGCGTTGCAATTCTGCGCCGACCCCAGGCCGAAATAGATATTTCCCTTGGCATCGCGCGCCAGCGTACCGCGTGGCGAGACATCCGCGGCTGCGCTCAGCTGCGCCTCCGTCGGGCGGACAAACCAGTGCAGGCCGTCGCTCTGAACACCAAACAGGCGGAAGCCGGCAATGGTCGGCCCATCATCGCCCCGCCGTGCGAACTGGCCTGCCGCGACTGCACGGCCCTGCGCATCCAGCACGGCATTGGTCAATGGAATGCCGCCGTTGCTCCCCAAGGACCAGGAAGCATAGCCGCTGCCATCGGGCACGACCGTGTAGCCACGCCCCGAACGCACCGGCAGGCTCATGCCATAGGCCAGGTAGTCATATTGTTCTCCTCCGGCGCGTGTCACACCGTAAAGCCGGCCATCCGCCGGGTTCCACAGCGGTTCCGACCAGGCCGATGCACCTGCCGTCGTACCGGTTTCGCCGCTGAAGCGCACGATGGTTTGAAGCGCGCTGCTCTCTGCCTCCGCGGCCTGCGCCGGCAGCCCTGCCGCGCTGATCAGCAATAAGGGCCACACATGCCGTGCTACCAGGGGAATTCGTTTCATGACTGCTCCCGTTTGAGTGAGAAATGACTGGGTAAGGCGCTAGCGCCTGGACGACGACGCCAGGCCAGCAGGCCCAGCAGACCAAGTACGGCAGGCGCCAGCGTGCCACCATTGCCGTACTCATGGAGGTTCTCATCGACATTCGATGCCGGCGCACCGACAAACAATTGCACGGTCGGCGACGCGACCTGCGCACCACTTTCGCGGTCCAGGCAGGTCAAGGTGTAGTTGTAGGTTCCGGTTGCCTTGCCTGTCAGCGTGATGCTGCCTTCCTCTGGCTGCGCGCCGGTCCAATCGCCACGCAGCGACGACGCCAGGCAGTCCTTCACACCGGACGAGGTCCAGGTCAGCTCCGCCGTTTCACCCGGCTTGATCTCCGCTGGCGCCACCGTCACCGTCACGACAGAGGACGGCGCCAGGCCGTAGGACCATACCGTTCCATAGTTGTCGTCGAGATAGACATCCCCCGTACTGGATGTCCAGGGCCCGCCACCGTTGCCTGTCGCGCCATAGATCCAGCCATCGGCCGCTGCCTGGACGCCCAGAGGACGTTTGCCCGCTCCGGCCTTGGCAAAATGATGAACGACTTCGAAAGCCGTGTTGCCCGCCTGCCCCACCCGCGCTGGCCAGATACGCCAGAACACGCCATCGGAAACCAGGTAGTTGTTTTGCCGACCGGTACGCTTCTCCGCCTGTACCAGGGGGTCATCGCGCCGGGCCTGATCGTCATAGCTCCAGTTGCTGCCCCCCGCCAGCGTGGTGCCATAGATGGCCCCGTCCTTGCCCAGCACCAGCGAACCGCGTGGCGTCATGCCGTCCTCGCCGGTAAAGCGGTGCAATACTTCGTAGCCGCCTGATCCGTCCTTGCGGACCCGGAAAACCGTGCCATACAGATTGCCGAAATCAACGTCGTAGCGCGGCTTGGGGGGCATGCCCAGGCCAAAGCCGCCAGCGCCGCGCAAATACAGGTTGAAGCCGCACAGGGATGCATACTGCACGGGCGTATCCAGTGTCGGCACGTTGGTGCTGACATCTGCGCAGCGGCCGATGGCGGCCGTGCCATAAAGCCAGCCGTCGCCACCGTCCACCACAAAGCTGCGCGGGTCCAAGGCAAAGCTGCGATTGTTGTTCAGGCTGCCTGGCGTGCTGGCGAATTCACCCTGGCCCAGAGTCATGCGGTGCAGCACCCGGTAACTTCCCGGTTGCGCCGGATCCAGGCTGTAGATGAGACCGGTGGGCGTGTCCGCCGCCGTCAAGGTATCTGCCGCACCCGGCACCCCGCGATCAAAGGCCAGCACGCCATACAACCGGCCATCCTGGCCCAGCGACAAGCCATTGGGTATGCCTTGCAGGCCCGCTGGCGGCGCCTCGAACACGTGCATCACTTCCAGCTGGTCGTCTGGCGTCAAGCGCAGGAGACGCCCGTGGCCTTCATCATCCAGCGTATAGACCGAACCATCCGGCGCGGCCACCAGCACACCGTTGGAGGATGCCCCCAGGAGCGCCGCCTGCCGTGAGGATGCCAGCAGCGTCGGATTGGCGCCATCGAAATCCATGCGGAACAACAGGCCGGCATCAATGACGCGGTAAGGAATGGGCTGCCCCTGCGACCATTGCGAGGTATTGTTGGCCCACACGTTGAGCACGCCGATCAGGTCGCCGTTGGCGCGCTGCACCAGGTTGCCATAGGCCGAAAGCGCGAGATGGGCGGCCCGCTCGTGATCCGCCGCATAAAGCGCCTTGGCCTGTTCCAGCAAGGACTGCTGGAAAGCAGCCACCGTCGTGTATTGGGCAGGCACGACCGGCGCCCGCACCAGATTGCCCCCGCCCAGCCCGGCCAGCAGGTAAAGGAAGTCGCCATTTTCCCCGGATACCTTGACGGGAGCGGACAGCGGCCGCCCCGCACGCGGCCAGCCACGCGGCGGGCCTTCGTCTGACGAAATATCCGGTCCGCTGAAATGCAGCGACGTCAGGCGTGTCACAACATTCTGCTCCTGCGCCAGGGCAGGTTGCGCGCAGCAGGCTGCCAGGGCCGCTGCCAGAACGAGCTTCTTCATATTGATTGCCATCCCGCGATCAGAAGTTATAGGAAAGCGAACCGATAACGGTTCGGCCTGGCGCCCAGGACCAGCCGCCGGCACCGCCAGCGACTTCCACGTATTTGTCGTTGCGCAGGTTTTCCACGGCTAGCCGCAGCGTCAATGCCTCCACCGGCCGCCAGGTGGCCCAGGCGTCATACGCCCGTGTCTGCGGGTACTGGGACATGAACCCCAGCGTCGAAGGTTTTTCGTAGCGCATGCGCGCGCCCAGCTCCAGCTGGCCATTGAGAAACCGCAGGCCAGCCGTCAGGCCGATCTTGCGCTGCGGCGGGCCGCCAGTCAGGTACTGCGTCAGCGTTTCCTGGTTGCCCGATCCCATGTTGGTATCGGGGTAGCCCACCCAGCTGCCCATCGGAAACGGGTCATAGCGCATCGCGCCCCAATCGGCATGTACGCGTGTATAGGTCAGGCCGCCGAACCAGGTGCGTGCGTCATACTCGATCTGCAGTTCCAGTCCCTTGAAGCTCACCGGGTCGAGCATGTTCACGTAGGCCTGGGAGCAAAACAGCCCGCCGCAACTGATGGTAGATCCCGGCTGCATGACATTTGACGCCAGCATGTAGTTGTCCACGCGGGTATCGAACCAGGCCGTTTTCAGCCGGAAGGTGTCTTGTTCGCGGAATCCTTCATGCAACAGATTCAGGCCAAATTCCCAGTTGCGCGAACGTTCTTCACGCAAGCCCGGATTGGCATAAAAGGGAAAGGAATTGCCGACGTGCATGCCGTGCATCAGCGTCTCGGTCAGCGACGGCGGACGCAAGCCTTCGCCATAACTCACATACAGCTGCGCCCAGGAGGCCGGCTTGAGCGCCAATGTCAGCTTGGGCGCGAAGGCGCCGGCATGGCGATCCACGCTGAAACGTGAATACAACGTCGTCAGCGGCGGCCGCACGCCTGGCGGATTGCGTACCGTGGCGACATAGACCTGGCCGTTTCCCGACAGCGTGAACCAGTCATAGCGCAGCCCGGCGATTGCCTGCAGCCAATCCTGGTAGTTCAGCGTCAGTTCCGTGAAACCGCTGGCGACCGTGCGCTTGCCCTCGGGCGTCGGCCCGGTGTACCAGACCGCCTCGCTGTAGCTGGCGCCGGGATCATTGAAAATGGGCGTGGTCCAGTCATGCCAGAACTCGCCGCCATTGCGCCATTGCAACGCCAGATCCTGCCATTCCATCCGGCTGGTATTGGACAGGCTGCCACCGACGGTTTCGGTCTGGTAGCGCAGGTTGTAGCCGCGGTCGGCGTCATCGGAATAGCTGCGCACATTGCGGCGACGCGTATTGGTGTAGTAGATATCCGATGCCACATCCCAGTGCTGCGAATCCACCGGCTGCCAGCTGTAGTCCAGCTTGACGGTGTGCGTCAGCACATTGAAGCCATTGGTCATCACGCCATAGGCCGATTGCTCGGACATATCGCCGATGAAGCTGGCATCCATGCCCAGATAGCTCAGCTTGAAGGCATGGCCATCCGCCGGCCGCCACCCGTACTTGAACAGGCCCGACCAATGTTCCTGGCGGGTCGTGCGGCTGATCACGCTGTCGCCCATGGCGGCATCATCCCGGCCACGTGCGCCCACCTTGAAAGCACCGATATTCTTGCGGCTGACCGCCGCCATGACATCGGCCTGCGTGCCGAACCTGGCGGCCCCTGCCAGGCTGCTGACAAAATGGTAGGCATTGCTGCCCGTGCTCAGTTGCGCCTTGCCACCGACGGTTCGGCCAGGCTGCAGGATATCGTCCACCTCAAGCGTGCGGAAATTCACCATGCCGGCGATCATCCCGGCGCCCCCCACGGTGGACACCGGCCCTTTGACGACTTCCACGCCCCCGATGAGGGCGGGATCGAAATACACCGTACCGTTGGAACCATGCCCGCTCTGCTGGTAATTCTGGCGCGCCCCGTCAATCATGACGTTGACCCGGCCGAAATCCTGCATGCCACGGATATTGACCGACAGCCCGGGATCACTGCGGCTCGATGAGGTATAGACACCCGTGACCTCATGCAGCAGATCGGCGGAATTCCTCGGTGGCAGGCGCTCTATCTGCTCACGTGTCACCAACGCGACCGAAGCCGGTGTTTCATAGACGCGGTCGCGCGGATCCAGCACGCCTGCCACCATCACCGGCGCCAGCGCAGTAACCTGGCTCCCGCCCGGCAGGCGCCGCAGAATGTAGGTGCCGGGGCTGCGCGGCACGGCTTCCAGGCCCGTCCCCTGCAACAGCCGGCGCAAGCCTGCAGCGACATCCCCGGTCGGTTGTGGCAGGCCTGCAGTGTTCAAGCCTTGCACCAGCCCCGGCTCGAAGAGCACGGTCACGCCGGTATCTTCCGCATACTGCATGACCGCACCCGCCAGGGCGCCCGGCGCAACCGGCCGGGGCGCGGGGCGTTCCGCCAAGAGGGTTGCCTGTGCCTGCAGCGCACTTGAATACAGCGCGGCACTGCTGCACGCCAGCGTCAATGCATAGCCCAGCGCCCGCCTCCGGCCTGACATGGCGGCGGCACGCCTGCGCCCATCGAAAATGAAAAACATGCCGTATGGCTCCTTGCGGTCTCTGTTCTGCAATACCCACCAAGACCCGCGAGCCGATCAAAAACGACAAACATCACGCCGCCATTTTGTAACAACAAATTTCCCAAAAACGCGTGATAGAATCCACGAAAACGATATCAATTTGCATTTGCACAATAAGTGATCACGGTTCATCACTGCTGCCCAGGCGTCGTTCCGCTCCTCCTTCCGCCTTCCTCGTCCACCCTGTGCCTTTGTGCTTGCGCGCATGTCAAATCCCGGCCTTGATCCTTCGGACAGCATTGCCAGGCTCTATCGCGACCACCACCACTGGCTGCAGGGCTGGCTCAGCCGCCGCCTGAGCAGCACAGCGGATGCTGCCGACCTCGCGCAGGACACTTTCCTGCGCGTCCTGCGCCATGGCGGTGACACCCACGCGCTGCAGGAGCCTCGTGCCTATCTGGCCACCATCGCCCAGCGCCTGGTCGCCAACCTGTATCGCCGCCGCTCCCTGGAAGACGCCTATCTCAGCGCGCTGGCCAGCCTGCCGGAAGCCAGCGTGCCCTCGGCAGAGGCCAGCGCCATCCTGCTCGACAGTCTCAAGCGCCTGGACAATATGCTGGCCAGCCTGCCGCCTCGCGTCCGCACGGTGTTCCTGATGTCGCAACTCGAAGGCCTGCCGCACGAGGAAATCGCGCGCCGCCTGGGAATTTCCCTGCGCACGGTGCAACGCCATGTTTTGCGCGGCCTCGAAGAATGCATACTATTGGCAGAATGACGTCCGCCAGCCCGCCCTCCTCCGACCCCGCTGCGACAGACCGCCAGGCTGCCCGCGAAGCCGCCAGGTGGCTGTTGCGCATGAATGGCGGACAAACCCATGCCGACGACCCCGCCTTTCTTTCCTGGCTGACCCGGCGCCCACACAATCAGGCCGCCTGGGAACGGGCCCGGCAATTGACAGCGGAATTGCGGCAACTGCCAGCCGAACTGGCAGTTGCCACGCTCAACCGCCCCGCCCCTCAACCCGACCGGCGCACCCTGCTGCGCGGCCTGGCCTTGCTGGCGGTGGCCACGCCCGTCGGCCTGGCCGTCTATCACCGGCAGCCATGGCTGCCCCTGGTCGCCGATTACCACACCGGCATCGGCAGCCGGCAACGGGTCGTTCTGCCGGACGGCACTGAGATACACCTGAACTCCGGCACGTCGATCCAGCTGCGTTTTGACGAGGATGCCCGGGAGGTCAAACTGCTGGCAGGTGAGATCCTCGTCACCACGGCCCCCGACACCCGGTTGCCGCTCCGGCCTTTTTTTGTCCGCAACCGCGATGGCATCTGCCTGGCGCTGGGCACGCGCTACCTCGTGCGGCAGGACAACGCATCCACCCGGGTCGCCGTCATGGCAGGCGCAGTCCTGGCACAACCGGCAGATTTCCCCATGCACGGCCAACGCATTGAAGCCGGCCAGCAAGCGCAACTGACACGCCTGGCGGTGAGCGCACCGACCCCGCTGCCGGCCGATGCCGACGCCTGGACACGCGGCGTACTGCGCGCAGCCGCCATGCCGCTGGGTGCCTTCCTCGACGAACTGGCGCGTCACCGCCCCGGCATCATCCGCTGCGATCCCGCCATCGCCGGCCTGACCGTCTCCGGCCTGTTCCAGCTTGAAGATACTGGCGCAGCGCTGGAAGCATTGCCTGCGATCCTGCCTGTCCGTGTGCATTACCGTACGCGCTACTGGGTACAGGTCTCACCGGCCTGAGGCATTCTGGCCGGCGCGCAAGCGGCCTGAGGCCAAGGTCGCCACAAAAACAGGCTGGTTCGAGCCGGAAACGCAGCGCCCGCAGCCATTTTCAGCGTTTCCGCGCATGCGCCATAACACATTAAAAAACAACAGCCAATTGAAATCCCTGGCTTTTTCCTGGGGTTAACACTAAAATCGCGGTACTGCATTGTCCGTGCCATCATTCCGCGCCCTGTGCGCCAGCAGTCGTTCGGTCCAAGACCCTCGCCCATGATGGCCGTCATCGCTCCCTGACCTCTTTCCTACGCCAGGTTCCGCCAGGAACCCTCGCGCTACGGTTGTTCCGGTCGGCACGATGCTCCGTTCAACCGTATCGCCACAGGCGCATCCCCGCCCCTGCTGACGTGTACCCATTATCGGGATGCCTGCGTGCGTCCCTGGGAAAAATATTACCTATGACTTTTGATACCCTGGGGCTGTCCCCCATTCTGCTGTCCGCCCTGACTGAAGCCGGTTTTTCCGAGCCTACGTCCGTGCAGGCGGCTGCCATTCCTCAAGCACTCGCCGGCAACGACCTGATGGTCTCGGCCCAAACCGGCAGCGGCAAGACCGCAGCCTTCATGCTGCCCGCGCTTGAGCGCGTGGTCGGCAAGCCCGCCAACCAAGGGCGTGGCGTGCAGATCCTGGTTCTGGCACCGACCCGCGAACTGGCCCTGCAAGTCAACGAAGCCACGCAACTCTACGGCAAGAACATTCCGGGCCTGCGCACCACCACGGCCGTCGGCGGCATGCCCTATGGCGCCCAGCTGCGCGCCCTGTCGCGTCGCGTGGATGTGCTGGTCGCAACACCGGGCCGCCTGATCGACCACCTGCAATCGCGCCGTGTCGATCTGTCCACGGTCCATACGCTGGTGCTGGACGAAGCCGACCGCATGCTGGACATGGGCTTCATCGAAGACATCGAAACCATTATTGCCGCCACCCCGGCTTCGCGCCAGACCCTGCTGTTCTCCGCGACGCTGGACGGCAGCGTGGCTCGCCTGGCCGAACGCATGATGCGCGAACCCAAGCGCATCGACATTTCCGGCCACCGCGACAAACACCAGAACATCACGCAAACCCTGCTGTACGCCGACGACGCCGCACACAAGCTGCGCCTGCTCGACCACATGTTGCGCGATACGGCACTGGATCAAGCCATCATTTTCACCGCAACCAAGCGCGGCGCCGACGACCTGGCTGATGTCCTGAGCAACGACGGCTTCAGCGCTGCTGCGCTGCACGGCGACATGAACCAGCGCCAACGCACCCGCACGCTGTCCATGCTGCAACGCGGCCAGCTGCAGATCCTGGTTGCCACGGACGTCGCTGCCCGCGGTATCGACGTGCAAGGCATCAGCCATGCCTTCAACTTCGACCTGCCCATGCAGGCGGAAGACTACGTGCACCGCATTGGCCGTACCGGCCGTGCTGGCCGCGACGGCCAGGCCTTCACGCTGGCCACGCACAGCGAGCGCCACAAAATCCGCCGTATCGAGCACTACATCGGTCAGACGCTGGACGTTGGCGAAATTGCCGGTCTGGAGCCGCAACGCCGCGCCCGCCCTGCCGGTGGCCCGAAGGGCCGTCCGGGCAGCCGCCCGGGCCGCCGTCCCGGTGACTCGCGTCCGTCCGTCAGCCAAGGCAAGTACGGCAAATCGCCCAGCCGCTTCCAGGACGGTGCCGAAGGCGCCGAACGCAGCGAACGCCCCGCCTTCGATCGCGGCGAGCGCCCGGCCCGCCCCGAGTTCGCTGACCGAGGCGACCGCCCTGCCCGTCCGGAGCGTTTCAGCCGCCCGGAACGCAGCGAACGCCCCAGCTTCGATCGTGGTGACCGTCCCGCCCGTCCTGCATTCGCAGACCGCGGCGATCGTCCTGCCCGTCCGGAACGTAGCGAGCGCCCCGGCTTTGACCGCAGCGAACGCCCGGCCCGTACCGAATTCGGTGATCGTGCACCGCGCGCCCGCCGTGAAGGTGGCGAAGCCCATGCCGGCAAACCTTACGTCAAGACTGCCGGTGCCGGCCGTCCGCAAGGCCAGGGTGGCAAGCGCCGCGAATTCGCCCCCCGTGGCGATTTCCGCCGCTAAGCCCTTGCGGCACTGACTCTGTGGCCCTGCAGCGTCCCTGACGCGTCGCCACCTGGTGCCTGATACCGCAAAAAAGCGGGAAGCCGCCCCTCCGGGCAGCTTCCCGCTTTTTACTTCCCGCTTTTCCTTCCTGCCCCCTCCTCCCTTCTGCCGTGCAACACGGCCTGCGCACCCCGCCGTCCATCATGGGACAATAGCTCCCGTTTCCTTCGCTGCCTTTACCTCTTTGCCATGCACCCTTCCCTGGACACCCTGATTCAACGCCTGGATCCTGCCACCTTTGCCATCAGCCAGCAATTGCACGCACGCCTGGCTGCGGCCATCGAACGAGCCGGCGGCGCCCTGCCTTTCGATGCCTGGATGGAAATGGCGCTGTATGAACCGGGCCTGGGCTATTACAGCGGCGCACAGGTCAAACTTGCCGCCGACCCGGATGCCAGCGCGGCGCCCCAACCTGGCAGCGACTTCATTACCGCTCCGGAACTCTCGCCGGCCTTCGCCGCCACCCTGGCCCGACAGCTTGCCGAAGTCCTGGTGCAGATCGACAGCTTGAACGTACTGGAATTCGGCGCCGGCAGCGGTGCCCTGGCCGAAGGCCTGCTGGACAGCCTGGATGCGCTGGGACTGCCGGTACGCTATGAAATCCTGGAGCTGTCTGCCGACCTAAGGGCACGTCAACAACAACGCCTGGCGCGCTTTGGCGACCGCGTGCAATGGCGCGATACCCTGCCGGCAAGCTGGCAAGGTTGCGTCGTTGCCAATGAGGTGCTCGATGCCATGCCTGTGAAGCTGTTCCGCTGGGATGACAACGGCCAATTGCTCGAACGGCATATCGGCCTGGCGGCCGACGGCAGCTTCCTCTGGCTGGACCGGCCGGCTGCGGCAGCACTTGCCGACCAGGTCGCCAGCCGCATGCCGCCCTTGCCCGGCTATGCATCGGAAATCAATCTACGTGCCGAAGCCTGGGTGCGCGATATGGGCACCTGGCTGCAGCGCGGCGCGGCGCTGCTGATCGACTACGGTTTCCCGCGCCACGAGTACTACCATCCGCAACGTGCCGAAGGCACCCTGATGTGCCATTTGCGTCATCATGCGCACAGCGACCCGCTGGTCGTGCCCGGCGCGCAGGACATCACGGCGCATGTTGACTTCACCGCCATGGCAGACGCAGCGCTGGCAGGCGGCCTGGAGGTTCTGGGCTATACCTCCCAGGCACGCTTCCTGGCCAATGCCGGCCTGCTCGAATGGCTCTCCACGCTGGACAGCAGTGACGCACTTGCCTATGCGCGCCAGGTCGCGCCCATTCAGAAGCTGCTCTCGGAAGCGGAAATGGGCGAGCTTTTCAAAGTCCTGATCATCGGACGCGAGATCGAAGCCCCCTTGCTGGGCTTTCTGCGGGGCGACCGCCGCGCCATGCTCTGAAACGCCATGCGCTGCCCCTCAAGCCCGCTCCCATGACGTGAAGCCCATCCCAGGACACGGCGCGGGCCAGCCCCGGAGGGTCCCCTCTATTGCTCTATTGCGGCAGAGCCTGCAACGCCCTGGCGCGTGCCTCTCGCACCGCCGTTTTGATTGACTGGGCCTGCCCGCTCAGCGCAGCGGCGATTGCGCCTGCATCCACGCCTCGCACGGTTTCCAGCGCCTGCCGCCAGGCGCTGACATCCACCGGCACCAGCAAACTGGCGGCATCCAGCAAAGCCAAAAAACGTTCGGGTTTACGCAGGGCATCGCAGGTTTCCAGCGCATCCAGGCGGCCGGCGCCGGTTTCTGCTGCAGCGGCCACTATGACCGGCAACAGGCGGGCCTGATCCGCGCATTCGGCCGGCACTTTCCAGAGCCTGGACAACGCCGCCACATCACTGGCGGCACGGCCCAGCAAGGCGTAACGTCCGGCCAGCGGCAAACCGGCCTGCGCTGCCCGATCCAGCAGCGCCCAATTGCCCAGCGTGCCATCAAGCGCCAGCATGGGTGCAATCCGTGCCAGGGCATGCGTATCCTGCAAGACCTGCAACATACGGGACGGCTGCCTGGACATCAGTCCGCGCGACAACTCTTTCCAGACACGTTCAGGCACCAGTGCATCCACCTCACCCGCTCGCACCATTTCCCGCGCCAGCGCCAGCGTTTCATCGGCCACGCGGAAATCCGTGAAACGGGCGCAGAAACGCGCCAGCCTGAGGATGCGTACCGGATCCTCGACGAACGCCGGCCCCACGTGCCGGAACAGGCGCGCCTGGACATCTGCCACGCCACCATAAGGATCCACCAGCACGCCATCCGGCCGCCTGGCAATGGCATTGACAGTCAGGTCGCGACGGGCCAGGTCTTCTTCCAGCGTGACCTCCGGCCCGGTATGGAAGGTAAAACCCTTGTAGCCCCGTCCGGATTTCCGCTCCGTGCGTGCCAGCGCATATTCTTCCTTGGTCCTGGGATGCAGGAACACCGGAAAATCCCCCCCCACAGGCAGGAAGCCCCGCGCAGCCAGGTCTTCTGGCCTGGCGCCCACGACCACCCAATCATGATCGCCGGCAGACAGGCCCAGCAGAGCATCGCGCACAGCGCCGCCAACCTCATAGACATCCAGCCCGCTCAGGCTGACATCCTTCTGCTCATCCGGCACGACAGGTTCACGCAGGCTCAAGGCAGATCCACGGCAGCATTGGCCTTGGGCTCGATATTGCCCAGCCTGGCCTTGAGCGATTGCGGCTCGCCGGTAAACATGGCGGCGTAATAGGTCGCGTTGGACAAGACGTTCTTCACGTAGATGCGAGTCTCGGTAAAGGGAATGGTTTCCGCGAAAATCGCCCCTTCGACCGGATGCGTCAGGCGCGAGCGCCACAATACCGGCCGCTTGGGCCCGGCGTTATAGCCCGCGCTGGCCAATACCTGCGAACCATCCAGATCCTGCAAAACCATGTTCAGGTAATTGGTGCCCAGCACCGTATTGACCTCGAACTCGTTGACCCTGGAGGGATGAAAATCCGTCATGCCGATTTTTTTAGCCACCCATTTGGCCGTGCCCGGCATGAGCTGCATCAGCCCCGATGCGCCTACCGTCGAGCGCGCGTCGGTAATGAAGCGCGATTCCTGGCGGATCAGGCCATAGACCCAGGCCGGGTCCAGGTCAATGGAACGTGCCTGGGCACTCACGCGTCCCTCGAAAGGCGCGATATAGCGCTGCGAGAAATCAATCTGGTCGCGGGTACGCTCGGAGGTGTTCACCACGCGGTCGTAGATATGTTCCTGGCGCGCCAGTTCAGCGGCGGCCAGCAACTGCCGGTCGCTCATGCCGCGCAATGCGAAATTCCATTCCGGCACGGCTTCGGCCCGCCAGCCTTCGCGGAACAGCGCGATAGACCGGCGCAAGCCCGGATTGGCCGCGACATCCGCCAGCTCGGCTGCCGTCACGCGAGCGGGCGCGGGTGGCGGGGCAATGGCAAACCCAAGCTCTTCGGCCGCCAGCTGGCCATAGAAACCATATTCCCCGGCGATCGAAGCAAACGCATCGTTGGCAGCCGTTTCCTGGCCGCGCGCCTTCAGGCTGCGGGCATTCCAGTACACCCAGACGGATTCGTTGCGCTGCGACGGTGTCATCTGCGCAATGGAACGCGACACCCAGCCCCAGTCGATTTCAGGCTGGCGCAGCGCAGCCCGCACCCGCCAGGCGGCGTTGTATTCGGTCATCCGAACGCCGTCGGCCTCCTGATACCAGCGATGCGCCACCGGGTTCAGGTTCAGCGCCGCCACCAGTGCGAACTGGCTGCGTACCCACTTCAGATCCTCTTCGGGCAGACGGCCATTCCAGGTACGGCGCAGGTAGGCATCGCCATCGTCCATGTTCTTGCGCGCCAGGCGCGACAAAGCCACCGTGGCGATATCGCGCTGCGCCGGCGTACGCAGCCGTTGCTCCTGGCGCGACAGCCATTGCATCGGGTTTTTCAGTGCCGCGTCGTACTCTTTGAGCTCTGTCGGATTCAGCACATAGGACGCCATGCGCCGCGCATGGGCCAGCTTGTTTTCGTCGAGCAGGTCACGCCACATGAACACCAGGGTGCTGCGGTCCAGAACATTGTCTGCGGACAGCTTATCGAACAGCGCCCAACAGGCATTGCCCGGCGAAAACACGGCAACAGCGTCGATATCCGTGACCTTGTCCCCGCCACGATAGCGCGCGTCCAGTTGGGCACAGTTCACCTGCGGGCTGCCGACCTCCACCTCGCCCACCCGGCGCACTTGCGCAAAGTCGCCTGCGCGGGCCGCCGCGAGGATCCAGTCGCCCTTGAGCTTGTCGGCCAGATAGGTGCCGGGATAGCGGTCCACGAAAGATTGCAGCAAGACCGGATCTATCGTCCGCTGCTCGGTCAGCAGGTAGCGCAGCATCCAGTATTCGGCATACATGCCCAGCTCTGCATCGCGAGCGCGTTCCACCAACGCAGGCAAGGCCTTCCAATCCTTTTTCTGGAACGCGTCCCGGGCAGCGCTCAGCGCGCTTTCGGCATTGCGCTGCGCCGGCTGAGCCTGCGGCGACAAGGAAGCCAACCGCAAACCGCCTTCCTGCGCCAGCACCGGCGCCGCGCCGGCCAACAACAATGCCCCCAGCCAGGCGCGCCAGATGGGACGAACGCTCCCTGCCGATTTCTGATACCGTGCTGATACTTGACTATGACTCATGACTGGCATTCCGCATGAAAACCGCTAATACCATACAGGATACCGCAGCCGGGCTGCGGACTACGCTGCGTGAGCGGCGAAACAACATGGATCACGCCAATCGCAGCCGCGGCGGACTGCTGTTGCGTGGCCGGCTCTATACCTGGCTGGCGCTGCGGCGCGAAGCCGCCGAAAAGGCGGGCCATCCGCCCCCCCATCGCATTGCCGCTTTCCATGCCCTGGATGGGGAACCCAATTTGCTGCCGCTGCTGGCAAAATGGGTTGAAGAAGATGGCCTGGAAGTTCTGCTACCCGCCGTCGTCAGTGCAGACCAGCCGCTGGCCTTTCGCGCATGGCATCCCGATGTTCCCATGAAAACCGGCGCCTATGGCGTGCAGGAAGTCGATGGCCCCGATCTGGCG
The DNA here is from genome assembly GCF_965139615.1 of Kerstersia similis. Lineage (NCBI taxonomy): Bacteria > Pseudomonadati > Pseudomonadota > Betaproteobacteria > Burkholderiales > Alcaligenaceae > Kerstersia > Kerstersia similis. Next base: position 115,838 of record NZ_CBCSIQ010000009.1, on the reverse strand, counting down.
GCTGCCGAAGTCAGCCTGGATGTCGTTCTGGTGCCAACCCTGGGCTGGACAGCCAAAGGCGACCGCCTGGGTTACGGCGGCGGCTACTACGACCGTACGCTGGCGCAACTGCGCCCAGCCAACCCTGGCCTGATCGCGCTGGGCATTTCATGGGAAGAAGGACGCCTGCCGGTGGACTATCAGCCCGCCGGCCACGACGCCAAACTGGATGCGATACTGACGCCCGGCGGCTGGTATCCCCGCCAACCGGCCTGAGCCCGCCACCAGGCCCCGCATGCCAACCGGTAGTCTTGGGGCCACCTGGCGCCCAAGACGGCCCGGCCATCGGCGCGTGCGGCCTGCCAGCGCTGAGTACGGCCCTGGCAGCCGAGGTTTACAACACGCCAGGATTCAGGCGCCGCCAGATATTGCGCACGGCCTCGCTGCCATTCAGCGTATAGAAGTGCAAGCCCGGCGCGCCGCGCTCCAGCAAGGTCTGGCACAGTTGCGCCACAACGTCCGCGCCAAAGGCGCGCAGCGATTCGCGGTCATCCGCATAATCATTGAGGCGCAAGCGCAGCCAACGCGGGATTTCCGCCCCGCACATCTGCGAAAAACGCGTCAGCTGGGTATTGTTGACGATGGGCATGATGCCCGGAATGATGGGAATGTCCACGCCCCGCGCCTGTGCCCGCTCGACAAAATCCGAATAGGCGTCGGGATTGAAAAAGTATTGCGTGATGGCACTATCCGCCCCAGCACGAACCTTTTCCACGAAATGATCCATATCGCGTGTCAGGCTTTCGGCCTGGGGATGCATTTCCGGATAGGCAGCCACTTCTATGTGAAACCAGTCGCCCATGGCTTCACGGATGAACGCCACCAGTTCGCTGGCATAGCGGAACTCGCCATAGACGCTGCCCATGCCTGACGGCAGATCGCCCCGCAAGGCCACCACGCGTTTCACGCCCTGCTCCCGGTAAGCCGCCAGCATGGCAGCCAGCTCGGCGCGGCTGCTGCCTATGCAGGCCAGGTGCGGCGCCACATCGCAGCCCAGGTTCTCCATGATGCGCACCGTCTCTGCCGTGCCGTCGCGCGTGGCGCCGCCAGCGCCAAACGTGACGCTGACATACCCCGGATTCAAGGCCATCAGTTGCTTGGCCGTACGCACCAGGCGTTCTTGCGCAGCCAGATCCCGTGGCGGAAAGAACTCCAGGCTGATGACAGGCTCAGAAACCCGCGCAGTCATCGTACCAGCAGCGACGACAGGGCGCTGGAAATCAGGCTGTACAGCAGTGCGCCGGCCAGGGCCCACCAGAAGCCATTGACCGTAAAGCCGCGAAACAGCGAACCCGCCAGCCAGAACACCAGCGCATTGATCACGAACAGGAACAGGCCCAGCGTGACGATGGTAATGGGAAAGGTCAGGAAGACCAGAATGGGCTTGACGACGGCATTGAGCAGACCGAGCACGACCGCGGCCAGCAGCGCCGACCAGAAACTGGCAATGGCGATACCGGGCAATAGCGATGCGACGATCAGCAGCGCGACGGCATTGAGGATCCAGATCAGTAGAAACATGGCACAGCTCCTATGACAGACAACATTGGACATCCTGCATGAAGCAGCCGCCGCGCCGGCCTGCACCCGGCCGGCCGATCAAGCGCGCCAGGCGGCTGTCCGGCAGGAGCAGCGCCCGGCGCGTGCGACTGCCTCAGTAACGATAATGATCAGGCTTGAACGGGCCGTCAACCGGCACGCCGATGTAAGCCGCCTGGTCAGGGCGCAGCACGCTCAGGTTCACACCCAGTTTCTTCAGGTGCAGACGCGCCACTTTTTCGTCTAGGTGCTTGGGCAGCACATAGACCTTGCCCTTGGTATAGGCTTCGTTGCGCGTGAACAGCTCGATCTGGGCGATGGTCTGGTTGGTGAAGGAGGACGACATCACGAAAGACGGGTGGCCAGTGGCGCAACCCAGGTTGACCAGACGCCCCTTGGCCAGCAGGATGATGCGGCGGCCATCAGGGAAGATCACGTGATCGACCTGCGGCTTGATTTCTTCCCATTCCAGCTCTTCCAGGCTGGCAACGTCGATTTCATTGTCGAAGTGGCCAATGTTGCAGACGATGGCCTGATCCTTCATGCGATACAGATGTTCACGCGTGATGACATGGTAGTTGCCGGTGGCCGTGACGAAGATGTCGGCCTTGTCGGCCACCTCGTCCATGCTCACGACCTTGTAGCCTTCCATGGCTGCCTGCAGGGCGCAGATCGGGTCGATTTCCACGACCCAGACCTGGGCGCGCAAAGCGGCCAGTGCCTGGGCGCAGCCCTTGCCCACATCGCCATAACCGATCACCACGGCAGTCTTGCCAGCCACCATCACATCGGTGGCGCGCTTGATGCCATCGACCAGCGACTCGCGGCAACCGTACAGGTTGTCGAACTTGGATTTGGTCACCGAGTCGTTGACGTTGATGGCGGCGAAAGCCAGTTCACCCTTTTGCGACATCTGGTACAGGCGGTGCACGCCGGTGGTGGTTTCTTCCGTCACGCCCTTGATCTGGGCCAGACGCACCGAATACCACTTGGGGTCGATCGCCAGTTGCTTGCGGATGGCGGCGAACAGCACGCGCTCTTCTTCGCTGGCGGGTTTGTCGAGCACCGAAAGATCGGATTCGGCACGCGTGCCCAGATGCAGCAGCAGCGTGGCATCGCCGCCGTCATCGAGGATCATGTTGGCATGCTGCTCATTGGGCCAGGAGAAGATCTGGTGCGTGTATTCCCAGTATTCTTCCAGCGATTCGCCCTTGACGGCGTACACCGGCGTACCGCCGGCAGCAATCGCCGCCGCCGCGTGATCCTGGGTGGAATAGATGTTGCACGAGGCCCAGCGCACTTCTGCGCCCAGCGCCTTCAGGGTTTCGATCAGCACGGCCGTCTGAATCGTCATGTGCAGGCTGCCCGCGATGCGCGCGCCCTTCAGGGGCTGGCTGGCAGCATATTCTTCCCGCGTCGCCATCAGGCCGGGCATTTCAGTTTCGGCAATGGCGATTTCACGGCGGCCCCAGCCTGCCAAGGCCAGGTCGGCCACCTTGTAATCTACGGAAGAAGTCACAGTCGTCATATCAGTCTAGCTCCAGATATCCGGTATCCATGCACGGAGCCGACTGCGCACACGCGCCGCCATCCCCGTGCGAAAGGGAATTGGCGAGCGCCGTTCGTCCCGCGCCCAGGCGCAGGCCACGGCGGCCAGGGCAAGCCCTGTACCGCCCCCATGCCCTGGCAGTGATCCGGGCAGGCGCAAAACGCGCCCGGCCAGCACAGCAACATGGTTGACGAAACTATCCTGAGCCTGGCACGCCGGGCAAGCCGGCGCGTCGCAGCGCTCCTCAGGATGCGCGGAATTGTACCGTACTGACCCCACACAGCGCATCCAGCAATTGCTGCGCAATCGCATCCCAGGTAAATGCCTGCACCCCAGCGCGCACCTTGTCCCGGGGCAGTTGCGCCGCCCGCAGGCAGGCTGCCGTCAGGTTGGCATCCAGGCTGCCTGTCACCCCCTCGCGCACGACTTCGCGCGGCGCATCGGCCGGCAGTGCCGCCACGGGGGTGCCGCAGGCCATGGCCTCCAGCATGACCAGGCCGAAGGTATCGGTCTGACTGGGAAACACAAAGACATCGGCTGCCGCGTAGTACGGCGGCAGCTCGGCATGGTGGCGCGCCCCCACGAACAGCGTATCGGGATACTGCGCTCGCAGCCGTTTATCCTCCGGGCCGCCACCCACCACCACCTTGGTGCCCGGCAAGGGCAGGGACAGGAAGGCATCAAGGTTTTTCTCACGTGCCACGCGCCCGACATTGAGCCATACCGGCCGCGGCAAATGGGACAGCTCCGGCGGCGCGGGCAGATCTGGCGCGAATGCCGCCAGGTCCACGCCACGCGCCCATACCTGCAGATTGGCAAACCCATGCCCAGACAGGACATCGGCAATATTGCGCGTTGGCACCAGCACCCGGTGCGACGGTTTGTGAAACCAGCGCATGAATGCCCACGACCACCTGGCCGGCACCCCCAGGCGCACTTTCAGGTAGTCGGGAAACATGGTGTGAAAGGAAGTGGTGAAACGCCAACCCTGCTTGAGGGCATGGCGCCGCGCCGCCAGCCCCAAGGGCCCTTCCGTGGCGATATGCACGGCGTCTGGCGTAAAATTTCCCAGGCGGTGACGAAAATGGCGGCCGGGCTGCAGGCACAGCCTCAGCGTCGGCTCGGACGGCGCACCGATGGTACGCGCGCCGCCAGGGTCGATGACACGGACCTCATGCCCCCAGGCCGTCAACAAATTGCACATGACGGTCCAGGTTCTCACGACGCCATTGACCTGGGGATGCCAAGCATCCGTCACCAGCAGAATTTTCATGGCAGCACGGCAGGCAGTGGAAAATGCCCCCATTGGGCCAGATGCGCATGACAGCAACAATACATCGTGGCTCCATGAATACAAACGGGGAGCCTGCCTTGGGCAGCTCCCCGTTGTCATCGGCCGTCCTGCTGCCGGCAACCACCGCCGTCAGCAGGCACTGCGTTGATCCTGCCTGCTTCAGCCTTGGCGCAGCAAGGCCGCGCGGTCAGTGGCTTCCCAGGTGAACTCCGGCTCCGGACGGCCGAAGTGGCCATAGGCAGCCGTCTTGGAATAGATCGGACGCAGCAGGTCGAGCATATTGACGATGCCGCGCGGGCGCAGATCGAAATGCTCACGCACCAGCTTGGCGATTTCCTCATCGGGAATGACGCCGGTACCTTCGGTATAGACCGTGATATTGATAGGCTCGGCCACGCCGATCGCATAGCTCAGCTGCACCTGGCACTGGCGCGCCAGGCCGGAAGCCACGACGTTCTTGGCCACATAGCGGGCCGCATAGGCAGCCGAACGATCGACCTTGGAAGGATCCTTGCCGGAGAACGCGCCGCCACCATGGGGGCATGCGCCGCCATAGGTATCGACGATGATCTTGCGCCCGGTCAGGCCGCAATCGCCTTGCGGCCCACCAATCACGAAGCGGCCGGTGGGGTTCACCAGGAAACGCGTCTTGGGCGTCAACAAGCCCTCAGGGAAGCACGGACGGATGATCTCCTCGATCACGGCCTCTTTGATGACATCCTGCGAAATTTCGGGGGCATGCTGGGTGGACAACACCACGGTATCCACTTCCGCCGGCTTGCCATCCACATAGCGGAAGGTCACCTGGGATTTGGCATCCGGACGCAGCCACGGCAGGCGGCCATCTTTGCGCAGCTCGCTCTGGCGCTGCACCAGGCGGTGCGAATACCAGATCGGCGCCGGCATCAGGTCCGGGGTTTCGTCGCAGGCATAGCCGAACATCAGGCCCTGATCGCCTGCGCCCTGGTTCAGATAGTCTTCGCTGGAGCGATCCACGCCCTGAGCGATATCGGGAGATTGCTTGTCATAAGCAACCAGAACGGCGCAGCCCTTGTAGTCAATACCGTAATCGGTATTGTCATAGCCAATGCGGCGGATCGTGTCACGCGCCACCTGAATGTAATCAACATTGGCAGTAGTGGAAATTTCGCCTGCCAGCAGCACCAACCCCGTGTTGCACAGTGTTTCGGCTGCTACCCGGGCATTGGGATCCTGCTCGAAAATAGCATCCAGCACCGCATCGGAGATCTGGTCGGCAACCTTGTCAGGATGCCCTTCGGATACGGACTCGGAGGTGAAAAGGAAGGAGTTCTGCACCACGGTTTTGTCCTTTATAGACCGGCATGGGCCGGCTCTCAGATGAAACGAGGCGTTGCACCCCCAGGAGCCGGCATGACAGGACGGAATCGGGCGCGACGCTTTAGCGGTAAGACGATAGCCGGATGAACCGGCGCCACCCCGCAAGTTGTCGTTTAACACGGTGGCGATTGTCATTCTAAGCGAAAATGCAACGATAATCTCAAATATACCCTGTTGCCGACCCGCACTTTCGTCCTGTTTCCGCCCTGAACCATGCTGCTGTTCCTGCTCCGTCTGCTTGCCCGATTGCCCTTGCCAGCCTTGCATTTGCTAGGCCGTGCCGCGGGCCGTCTGATCTATGCCATCCCTGGCAAGTATCGGGATCGCCTGCGCGCCAATGCGGCACAGGCCGGCTACGACGACCCGGCCTTCGCCCGGCGTGCAGCCGCCCAGACCGGGGCCATGATTCTCGAAACCCCGCGCATCTGGTTTCGCAACGATGCCAGTCTGAAACAAATTGTCTGCGACGACGAATACATTGTTGATGACGCCAGCAAAGAAGGCCGGGCATTGCTGATGCTGACCCCGCACCTGGGGTCCTTCGAAGTCACTGCCCGCTACTTCGCCCGCAAACGTCCTGTCACCGTGATGTTCCGTCCGCCGCGCAAGCCCTGGCTGGCCCCGGCGATGGAAGCGGCACGCAATACCTCCGGCGTTTCCACCGTGCCAGCCACCAGCCAGGGCGTGCGGGCCTTTGTCCGCATCCTGCGCGACAAGGAAACCGTCGGCATGCTGCCCGACCAGGCTCCCAGCCAGGGCGAAGGCGTCTGGGCGCCGTTCTTCGGCCGCCTGGCCTATACCGTCACGCTGCCAGGCAAACTGGCCCGCAACAGCAATGCCATCGTGATCCTGACCGCCGCCGAACGCCTGCCCGGCGGCAAGGGCTGGCGCATTCACCATGCGCGCGTGCCCGAGCCCCTGCCCGAGACCGCGGAAGCCCAGGCAGCACTGATCAATCATGAAATGGAAAAACTGATCCGGCGTTTCCCAGAACAATACCTGTGGGGCTACAACCGCTACAAAGTCCCCCGCGGCGCCACGCCACCCGCCGAGGCCGCGTCAACGCCGGCTTCCCCCGATAGGGGCGTATGAACCACGCGCACCGGCTGCAACGCACCTGTGATGCGCCCCACGCTGCCATCCGCCCGGCCTGCGCTGTTCCCGCCCATCAGCCCAACCGCCGTCACGGCCTGCCTATGCCGCCTCGACAGCCCTCGATTTTCACATCATGGATCGTCCTTCGCTGAAAACCCGCCTCCTGCGCCGCCTTTTTTCCTGGTTCGGGCAGATGCGCCCCAGTACCCGTCTGCGCCTGGGCAAATCCTTGGGCTGGCTTGCCTACAAGCTGGTCAAGCCGCGCACCCGTGTCGCCAGGCGCAACCTGGAACTCTGCTTTCCCGAACTGTCCGCCCAGGCGCGCGAAGACCTGTTGCGCCAGCACTTCCGTGCCCTGGCCCAATCCGTACTGGATCGCGGTGTGCTGTGGTTCGGTACGCCGGCTGCCGTGCGCGCCCTGGTTCGCGTGGAAGGCTTCGAGCACTTGCAGCATTATCTGAACCTGGGCCAGCCCTCCCTGCTGCTGGCGCCGCATTTCATCGGCCTGGACGCTGCGGCCTCGCGCCTGACCATGGATGTCCCCAGTTCAGCCACCATGTATTCAACCCAAAGCGATGCGGAAATCGACGCCCTGATCCGTGAAGGACGCACACGTTTCAACGATGTGCAGCTGGTAAGCCGCCGTGATGGCATCCGTACCCTGCTCAAGCACGTACGCGACGGGCGGCCGATCTACTATCTGCCGGATATGGATTTCGGCAGCCGGGGTTCGGTCTTCGCGCCCTTTTTCGGCAACCTCGCCGCCACCCTGACATCCACCGCCCAGATTGCAGGCAAATGGTCGCTGCCCGTCCTGCCCATTCTGTCGGTCTGGCATCCGGAAGACGGCACCTATACCGTACGCGTCCTGCCCCCGCTGCCCGATTTCCCCGGCGCGGACGACCCGGAAGCCGCCTCGGCCCGCCTCAACCAGCTGATAGAAGGCTGGGTGCGCGAATGTCCCAGCCAGTATTACTGGGTGCATCGTCGTTTCAAAACCACGCCCCCCGGCATGGCCGGCCGTTATTGAGCCATGTGCGGCGCCGGACGCCGCCTCGCAACGTGAAAATGCCACAATGAGGACCGACTGTGCGGGCAGGCTTCCTGCCCGGGCCGCTCCGGATGGAAGATAGACTCATGAGCAAACTCTGGAAGTTCAGCAAGATGCATGGCGCCGGCAACGACTTCGTCGTGCTCGACGGGGTTCGCGCCACGCTGGACATCACGCCGGCGCGCATCCGTGCCCTGGCCAACCGCCATATGGGTATCGGCGCCGATCAGGTGCTGGTGGTCGAGCCCGCCAGCCGTGCCGACGCCGACTTCAGATACCGGATTTTCAATGCCGACGGCAGCGAAGTGGAGCACTGCGGCAATGGCGCACGCTGTTTTGTGCGCTATGTGCATGAGCACGGCCTGTCCACCCGCAATCCGCTGCGTGCGGAAATCAGCACCGGCGTCATCCTGCTGGAAGAAGACGCCGATGGCGAAGTCACCGTCAACATGGGCGTCACCTCGTTTCTGCCCGGCAGCCTGCCCTTCGATGCCAGCGGCCTGGCATCGCGCCAGCAAGGCGCGGATACGCAATGGCAATTGCCTGTATCCGGCACCCAGGGGCTGCCCGATGACTGGCAGCGTCCCTGGCTGTCAGTCGTCAGCGTGTCCAATCCTCATACCGTCCTGCGCGTGGATGATGTCGAAAGTGCCCCCGTCGCACAGCTCGGCCCGCTGCTGGAGAGCCACCCGCGCTTCGCCCGGCGGGTGAATGTCGGCTTCCTTCAGGTACTGGGCCCCCACGACGCCCGGCTGCGAGTCTATGAGCGCGGAGCGGGTGAAACCCTGGCCTGCGGCTCCGGCGCCTGCGCCGCAGCCGTCACCGGCATCCGTCAGGGCGATCTGGTCTCCCCGGTACACGTTCAGACGCGCGGCGGAACGCTGACCATCGCCTGGGACGGTCAGCAATTGCGCATGACCGGACCGGCCGTGACGGTCTATCATGGTGAAATCGACATCGACCGGCTGGTCAGCCAGCAACGGCCCATCCATTTCTGACCCAGGTCCCTTTTCAGGAATGCCAGACGCCATGTCCTCAGACTCCCTGCACGCTGCCGAAGTCGCCCGTTTTCTGGAGCGCAACCCAGGTTTTCTGGCCGAACATGCTGACATTTTCAGCACGGTCACGGTGCCGCACCCGCGATTGCCGCATGTCATCCCGCTGGGTGAACGCCAGAACCTGATCCTGCGCGAACGGGTGCAGACGCTGGAACTCGCCCTGAACGAACTGCGCCACCAGGCAGCGCGCAACGAGCACATCAGCGCCCAGCTGCATGCCTGGCTGGCCGGCCTGCTGGCGGAACCCGACGCCCGGCAGCTGGGGCCACGTTTCGCTCAGGGCCTGGTGCGTGAATTCAACCTGCAAAGCGTCACCTTGCTGGCCTGGCAACCGGCACTGCATGTCGTGGCCGGGCCCGGAGGCGTCAGCACGATCCACGCCTCCCCGCTGAACGAGGAATGGCTGCAGCCCCTGCGCCAGTACACCGCCGCCCAATCCCGCCCGACCTGCTGCGCGACCAGTACCGCCAACCAGGCCCTGGCTCCGCTGCTGGCCACCCTGACAGGCGACACGGCTTCGCCCGCAGGCTCGCTGGCTGTCGTACCGCTGCACGCACTGCAACAACAGGATGACGGCAGCACGGAAGAAGCTGCGCTCACCACAGGCCTGCTGATCCTGGCTGACAGCAGCCGCGACCGTTACCTGCCCAATATGGATACGCTCTTCCTGGAGCGCATCGCTCAATTGGCCGGTGCCATGCTCACCCGCCTGGACGCCGTGCAGCGCGATGCAGCCGGGGCAGACGCTGCGGCACCCGCTGCCATCACCACCGCGCCGGTTTCGCATGACTGAATCTGCGGCTCCCGTCGCAAAGGCAGCACTCGCTGCCCAGCCATTGCCCGCCCCCATGCAGCAATGGCTGGAGTACCTGGAACATCAGCGCCGCTATGCGCCCCCCACGCTTGCGGCTTATCGCACCGACCTGATAAGGCTGGCCGCCTGCCTGGGCGGCATGGCCCCGGAACAGGCTGCCAATGGCCACCTGCGCCAGTATCTGGCCCGCCTGCATGGCCAGGGCATGCAGGCACGCGCGCTGGCGCGCATGCTGGCGGCCTGGCGCGGCTTCTACCGCTGGTGGGCGCCGCAATCAGGGATGCCGGGCAACCCGACTGCCGATCTGAGGCCACCGAAAGCGCCGCGCGGCTTGCCCAAGGCCTTGTCGGTGGAACAGGCACAAGGCCTGATGAACCATGCCGCCGCCAGGGCCGGCCATGACACGGTAGCAACGCGTGATCACGCCATGGCAGAATTGTTCTATTCCAGCGGCCTGCGCCTGTCTGAACTGGTGGCGCTGGATCTCCGGTATATCGACGACGGCGGCTATCGTTCGCAGGCCTGGATAGACCTGCATGAAAATGAAGCCCATCTGCTGGGCAAAGGCGGCAAGCGCCGCATCGTACCGATAGGCTCGCATGCGCATCAGGCTCTGCAAGCCTGGATCGCGGCACGGCCTGCCCTGGTGCCGCCCCAGGCACCGGCCAACGATCGCCATGCACTGTTTCTGGGCACGCGCGGGCACCGCATTGCACCACGAATGATCCAGAAACAGCTGGCCCAGCTCGCCATCACGGCCGGGCTGCCTACGCATCTGCACCCGCATATGCTGCGCCACAGTTTCGCCAGCCATGTCCTGCAATCCGCGCAGGACCTGCGGGCAGTGCAGGAAATGCTGGGCCACGCCAATATCTCGACGACGCAGATTTATACCCGCCTGGATTTCCAGCACCTGGCGAAAGTCTATGACCAGGCGCACCCGCGCGCGCGCCGCCGCGACACCTGAGGCCTGCCCCGGTTCAGGCCCGCCCTGGCCCGGACCGCGCCTGTGGCGCCTGCACCGGGCGCCAGCCGCCTACTGTACGCCCAGCCGGTACTCGCGTGGCGACATGCCGAACTGCTTGCGAAAGGCCCGGCTGAAATGCGCCGCGTCATTGAAGCCGCAAGCAAAGGCAATATCCGTGATGGAGCGTGTATCCGTCAGCACGCTGCGCAACTCGACCGCTGCCTGCTGTAAACGGGCACGCTGGATATAGCGGCATACGCTATCGCCGGTTTCCTCGAACAGCCGGTACAGCTGCCGCACGGAGACACCCATGCGATCCGCAATCCGCAGCGGCGACAGCAGCGGATCCGCCAAGGACTGCTCGATCAGGCTGCGCGCCATGGCCAGCAGGCTGCCTCCCGCCCGCGCCCGCTGCCCGCCCGGCATCCCCGCATCGCCCGCAGGCAGCGCATCCGTCCAGTCGCCTGCCGTCAGCCCTTCACCTTGCCGCAACGATTGCGCCAGCAATGACAACAACGCTTCCTGCATGGCCGCGCCATCGCCTTCCACGGCGCAGTCGCCGATATCGCCGGCGCAGATCTGCTCGACCAGGATGCGCGCCAGCCGGCTGCTGGAACTGAAGCGGCCAATGCGGCACAGCTGATTGAGTTTTTCTGGCAGCAAGCGCGCCACCTTGCCGCGATCCAGGTGCACGGAGGCATGCTCCATCAGCCCTTTGGGCACGATTTCACACCCCTGCACGGCATCCATGAGTACCATATCGCCCGGCAGCAGCTCCATCGTCAACCCCTTCTGGCGCAACAAGGAACTGCCCTGGCGCTGCACGACCAGGAAGCAATGGCTGTCATCGACGGAATCCTGGGCCACCGCCATCTGGCGGCACACGATACGGCCCGCATTGGTGCGGATCCGGGTCAGGCCCAGACCGTCGATATCCTGTTGCTGAATGCTGCCGATGAAGATGCCCTGCTCTTCCGACAGGCTGGCCTCAAACTGGCCGCAAGCCTGCCGCAACAACTCGTTCCAGCGCTTCAGATCATAGGCAACGGGGATCATTTCCATAGCACGGCACCTTTGCATTCATGCACGAACAGCCGATTCGGCCTGGGCACAACAACACTGTGAATCAGCAGACATCAGCAAATTCTGTGCCAAAGCCTCGAAAGCAACGATTAGGGTTTACCTGAATACGCGTCGGCGCGGACAGGCAAATGTTGGCAAGCACGTACCAGATCAACAGGGTGGATTTGCGAGTTAATAAACAAGTTAACGAATTTTCCGGAATCCTGCCTCAGGTCTGCCCATTTCACGCAGCATCGGCCGGAACCCGGACTGAAAACCGGCCTCCTGTGTCTTTTACACCACGCCTGCCGGTTTTCCCGACAAGAAATTGCGCAAGGACTGGCCATGCATATCGACGAAACCGCAACCTACTATACCGCCACCAAAAAATATGAATTGAGCTTCCCCTCGCTGGAGGAAGTCATCGAGGCGGACGTCGCCATCATCGGCGGCGGCTTTTCCGGTATCCACACCGCGCTGGAACTGTCCGAAAACGGCGTCGAAAACATCGTGGTGCTCGAAGCCCGCTACCTGGGCTTTGGTGGCTCCGGCCGTAATGGCGGCCAGGTCATGGCCGGCATCGGCCACGACCTCGGCAAGCTGCGCAAGGATGTCGGCGACGAAGGCGTGCAGGCCATTTTCGCGCTGAGCGACATCGGCCCGCAGATCATGCGCGACCGCATCGCCAAGTACAACATCGACGCCGACTTCCACAGCGGCTACGGCTACATGGCCTACAACGGCCGCCAGGCCAAGACGCTGCGCGCCTGGGAGAAAGAATTCAAGTCGCTGGGCTCGCCCTACGAAATCCGCTATGTCGAAGGCAAGGACGTCCAGCAGATCATCGGCACCGACGTTTATCAGGCCGGCCTGCTGCACCGCGGCGGTGGCCACGTGCATTCGCTCAACCTGCTGCTGGGCGAGGCCAAGGCAGTGACCGAGATCTACGGCGTGCGCATCTTCGAGCACAGCCCGGTCGTGGAAGTCACTTACGGCGGCCATGTCGAGCTGCGCACCGCCAAGGGCCGCGTGCGCGCCAAGCGTCTGGTCTGGGCCTGCGACGGCTTCATCAACCGCCTGGAGCCGGAGCTGCACCGCAGCACCATCAATACCTATGCCTTCCAGCTGATGACCGAGCCGCTGTCCGATGCCATGATCGAGCGCATCAGCCCGATCCGTGGCGCCTACAGCGATATCCGCCCGATCATCAACTACTACCGCGTCACGGCTGAAAACCGCATGCTGTTCGGCGCGGCGACCTCCTATTTCGACTACATCCCGAATGACCTGAAAGCCTGGAACCGCCAGCTGATGCTGGAAGTGTTCCCCTACATGAAAGACGTCCGCATTGACCTGGCCTGGGGCGGCCCCATGGCCACTTCACGCAATCTATTCCCGCAGATCGGCAATCTGCCTGGCCATGACAACGTCTTTTTCGTCCAGGGCTACTCAGGCTTCGGCGTCACGCCCAGCCAGATCATTTGCAAGATCCTGGCCGAAGGCATTCTTGGCGGCTCCGAGCGCTACAAGCTGGTCAGCGCCATCAGCCGCCCCTCCATCCACGGCAAGGACCGTTCGCGCGCCCTGCTGTGCACCCTGGGCAAGATCGCGCACCAGACCGCCGGTTTCTGGCAAGGACGCCGCTGATCTTCCCCCACCCTTTTCAGCCATTCAATCCATAAGGAAACACCACCATGGCACTGACCCCCATTCAACAAGACATCACCATCAAGCAACTGGACGCCTGGGGCAGCCTGACCGGCATCGGCGGCGAAATCCTTGACGGCAGCGACGTCCAAGCCTACGGCAAGATGACCCATGGCGCCCCGACCGACGCCATCAGCGCCGGCTACTTCGGTACCAGCAAGGGCAAATACCGCCTGGTCTATCCCTTCAATGAACAGGCCACCATCCTGCAAGGCGAAGTCCGCATCACGGACGAATCGACCGGCGAAAGCAAGCTGTACCGTGCTGGCGACACCTGGTTCGTCACCAAGGGCACCTCCACCGTTTGGGAAGTGCTGAGCGACGGCTACACCAAGCACTACCTGTCGTTCAACTAATCCGCGCGACCAGCGGATGTATCGGCCTGCAGGCCGGTGCATCCGCCAGGACGCCCATGGCGTCCGACAGGAAAACAATATGCCCCTGGCCAGGACAGCCAACGGGCAGCCCCGACGTCACCCCAGGGCCCGGAGACAAAACAATATGCAAAACCAAGAAACCGGACAGGCTACCGGCCTGAATCGCAATGCCATCGGCCTGTGGAGCCTGGTGTTCTTCGTTCTGGCCACCAACGGCCCGCTGACCGGCCTGGTCGGCGTGGCGCCCACGGCCATCCTGCTGGGCAACGGCATCGGCCTGCCCAGCTCCTACCTGGTGGCCGGTATCGTCTATCTGCTGTTCTGTGTCGGCTTCGTCGCCATGAGCCGCTACATCCACAATACCGGCGCGTTCTACGCCTATATTTCCACCGGACTGGGCCGCCCCATGGGGACGGCCGCGGCGTTCCTGGCCATTGTGGCCTATGGCGGCCTGCAAATGTCCTGCTATGGCATGATCGGATTTTTCCTGTCGCTGGCACTTGAAGAAGTCGGCATCCAGGTCGCCTGGTGGGTGGCCAGTATCGTCATCGCCTGCATCGTCCAGCCCCTCAGTTCGCGCAACGTCGCCCTTAATGGCAAAACGCTGGGCATTCTGATGAGCGTTGAAGTCCTTACCCTGATCATCTTTGACCTGGCAGTCATCGGCGATGGCGGCGGCCCGGAATCGTTCAGCACCGCCTCCTTTACCGTCGAGGCATTCCTGTCTCCCGGCGTAGGCGCCGTTTTCGCCTTCGTCGCCAGTTCATTCATCGGTATCGAGACCACCGCCATCTATGCCGAAGAGGCACGCGATCCGGCCCGTACCATTCCACGCGCCACCTATATTTCCGTCATTCTGATCACGGCTTTGCTGGTGTTGTCGTCCTGGCTGCTGATCGTCAGCTACGGGCCCAGCCAGGCCGTGGCGATTGCGGAACAGAACCCCGGTACCATGTGGTTCGACACGGCTGCGCGCGTCGCCGGGCACTGGCTGTCGCTGCTGATGAACGCCCTGTTGATCACCAGTCTGTTTTCCATCGTCCTCAGCCTGCAGAACACCCTGTCACGCTATCTTTACGCGCTGGGCCGTGAACAGGTTTTCCTGCCGTTCTTCGCCCGGCTGCATCCGCGCCACAAAACGCCGCATGTCGCCAGTTTCGTGCTGGCCATCATCAACATCATCCTGCTGGCTGCCTTCGGCCTGGCCAGCATCGACCCGATGACAGGCGTTCTGCCCCTGGGCAGCGCACCGGCGGCGCTGGGTATCCTGAGCGTGCAGGTGCTGACCTCGCTGGCAGTGATCTGCTTCTTTCAGCGCGACAAACGCCATACCAACATCTGGCAGCGCCTGGTCGCGCCGTTGCTGAGCCTGAGCGCCATGAGCACCGGCGTATTCCTGATCGCCACACACATGGAACTGCTGACCGGCGGCATTGAGTTTCTCAATACCGCCATCCCGATCGGCCTGGTTCTGGTGGCCGCCTACGGCATCCTGGTTGCACTCTGGCTGCGCCGCTACCGTCCACAACGCTACGCCAAACTGGCCAACGCGTCCCTGGACACCTGAACCAGCAGCCCGGCCTGCCACGGCAGACCGGGCCCCACCCCTGACACAGACATTGCCTGACAGGCCCATACAAAAATCTGGCAGGCATTTCCTATTCAAGACCGACCCTTCTGCCTCCTAATAGCAGTTCCGGCAGTATTGCGGCTTCTTGTACGTTCAAGCACTGCCACCCCGGTTTTTTACGCTTCGTTCCAGCAGAACAATAACGAGATGCCGTACCAGGCAACAACAGGAGAGACTTCATGAGCCACCTCATTACGGATAGCCAGGCCGCCGCACAGGACGGCCGCCGCCACTTCCTCAAGACCCTGGGCGCCGCCGCACTGGCCAGCAGCGCCAGCCCTGCCGTGTTTGCCGCTGCCGCCCCGGCACGGCCCGAGGGTGCCATTACCGGCTGGAGTGCGACCGAGCTGTCCAAAGCCATTCACGGCGGCCAGGTCTCCTGCGTGGAAGTCATGGGGGCATACCTGGATCAGATCGACCGTCTGAACCCCACCTACAACGCCATCGTCTCGCTGCAACCGCGCGAACAGCTGCTGGCCGCCGCCACCGAGGCCGACCGCCAGGCTGTCGCCGCCCGCCGCGACGGCACCCGCCTGGGCTGGATGCACGGTTTCCCGCAAGCACCCAAAGACCTCGCCGCCACGGCAGGCATCCTGACCACCAACGGTTCGCCGCTCTTCAAGGAATACGTGCCCAAGCACGACGCCATCATCGTCGAGCGTGCCCGCAAGGCCGGCGCCATCCTGATCGGCAAAACCAACACGCCGGAATTCGGCCTGGGTTCGCACACCTACAACCCGGTGTTCGGCACCACCGTGAACGCCTTCGACCCCACCCGCAGCGCAGGCGGCTCCAGCGGCGGCGCTGCGGTGGCTCTGGCCCTGGACATGCTGCCCGTCGCGGATGGCAGCGACATGATGGGTTCGCTGCGCAACCCGGCGGCCTGGAACAATATCTTCGGCTTCCGCCCGTCCTTCGGCCGCGTGCCTTTCGGCCCGACCAGCGATGTGTTCATGCAGCAGCTCGGCTATGAAGGCCCCATGGGCCGCAATGTCTCCGACCTGGCCATGCTGCTTTCCGTTCAGGCCGGATTTGACCGCCGTGCGCCGCTGTCCATCAAGGAAGACCCGGCGCAGTTCGCCCAACCGCTGCAACGTGACGTCAAGGGCATGCGCATCGGCTGGCTGGGTGACTTCAATGGCTATCTGCCCATGGACCCCGGCGTCATGGACACCTGCGTCGGCGCGCTGGAAAACTTCCGCACCCTGGGCTGCAAGGTGGAAGCCGTGCAGCCGGACTTCGACATGGACTCGCTCTGGAAGACCTGGCTGGCGCTGCGCAGCAGCACCATCGCCGGCGGCCTGGGCGGGTTCTACAAGGATCCGGCCAAGCGCGCCCTGTTCAAGCCGGAAGCCATCTGGGAAATCGAAAACGGGCTCAAGCTGAGCGCCATGGATGTCCAGGCAGCCGCTGCGAACCGCACGGCCTGGTACAAGGCGCTCGATACGCTGTTCCAGGACTACGATTACCTGGTGCTGCCCTCGGCGCAGATTTTCCCTTTCGATGCCAAGCAGCATTGGCCCAAGCAGGTTGGCGGCCGCGACATGGACACCTATCACCGCTGGATGGAAGTCGTGATCGGCGGCTCCCTGGGCGGGCTGCCGGTACTCAACGTGCCGGCAGGCTTCGGGCCCAACGGTCTGCCCATGGGCCTGCAAGTGATGGGGCCGGCACATGCGGATCTGGCCGTCCTGCAACTGGGCCACGCCTACGAACAGGCCAGCGGCTACACGCAGCGCCGTAGCCCCGCCCTGGGCTGAGCCCGGCATCCGATATGCGGCGCCCCGGCGGGCTGCCGCATACCGTGCGTATCCAGGGGATATCTGCCGCCCAACATTTCGGCCCGATTCCCTTGCCCCACACCCCCTGGATTTATCCGCCAAGGGGCGCGGCGCTCATCCAGGCGCCACCAAACAACAGTACGCCCAGGACCAGTACCGCGCATGCGGCCAGGGCCTGTATCCAGCCGTACAGGATGGCGCCCCAGCGCCCCTCGCCCCCCACCAGGCGCGTGGCCAGATTGCCTGCCACCAGCGCGGCCACCGCCATCGCAGCCACCGTCAGGCCGGTGCCCACGCCCATGGCCAGGGCCGACCAGACGCCCGCCATGAACATGCCCTGCGAATAGGCGAACACCAGCACGATGATGGCGCCCGAGCAAGGCCGCAAGCCCACGGCCAGCAAAGCCGACCAGGCCTGGCGCCAGTTCAGCTCGCCCGCCACGCTGCTCGCTGGCGGAATATGCACATGGCCGCAGCCGCAGCTGCCGTCATGCACATGGCCGTCGTGCTCGTGGACATGGGCATGTGTGTGCGCCTCTATGTGCGTATGTGCCTGCAACGCTGTGCGCGCGGCGGTGACCGTTTGCGCGCTCGCGGCGCCGCCATCGTGGGCAAGCTGGGCCTGTGCGTGGGAATGATCGTGGACATGATCGCGATGAAGGTCATGATGATGTCCATGCCCCTGCGCCAGGGCGGCATGACCGTCCGATCCATGAGGCGCATGGGCATGCCCATGCGCCGGGACAGAATCCTGTCCAGGTACCGAGTGCGCCCTCTGTCCGCGAGCACGCGCCGTGCGTCCCTGCCACCAGCGCCAGGCCGGATGTACCGCATGCTTCCAGACCAGCCAGGCGCCCAGCAGTGCCACGCAACCGAAGGAGGCCAGCTCCAGCCACCAGGTCGCCTGCGTCAGCGTGGCGCCGCCCCATTGCAGCACGCTCACGGCCAGGCCTACCAGCACCACCGCCACCAGCGCCTGCACCATGGCCGACACCAGGGACAATATCGCGCCATTGCGCACGGTCTGGCGATTAGCCAGCACATAGGCGGTGATGACGGCCTTGCCATGCCCCGGCCCCAACGCATGAAACACGCCGTAGGCGAAGGACAGCCAGACCAGCAGCCAGGCGCCGCCACCATCGCGCCAGGTACGCACCGCGCCCGTCAGCTGCCGGTAAAAACCGCTTTGCCAGGCCGATATCTGCGCCATCCAGCCCTGGCTGTAGGCCCTCCCGCCCGCACTGGCCTCCGGCACGCCGAAGGGGTGCGACATGCCCTGCGCCCAGGCGCCTGAGGCCCAGCCGCATGCCAGCAGCAAAACCACAACAGCCAGGCACGCAGGCAGGCTCCCTGTCCAGGAGCGCGGCGGGCAAACCTGAGCTGCCGGCGCCACGTGCCATAGAGAAAAACGGGAACGGGGACGCGTAAGCATGACGGGAAATACCTTTTACGGGCAGCTCAATTCAATACGGTGAGACAGGCTGCGGGTGATGAGGAACAGCTCTTCCGGCAGCGTTTCGATATCAGCCGGCAACTCGGCCAGTTTGGCGGCTGTCTGCCAGTCCAGTTCGTTTGGCGGATGATAGGTATGGGTGCAGCCGGCGGGCGCATTTTTCAAGGTTACGGCGCCGGGCGCACTGAAATCGTAGGCCACGTAATAGGTCGGGTCGAAAACATCCAGGCGCAAGGGCTGGCCACCGGCTGCGGCGGGCTGTTTCAATGGCAGATCGAAGGTCATGGAGATACGGCCGGAATCGCCATGCCAGGCCATGCTGGCGTCGCGCCATGCCCCAAACGGCAAACGTGGCGAGTCTCCACCGCCACGCCTGACCCCAGAGAAAAAATGGGTCTGCGGCACGGCCAGCGCCTCCATCCACTCCTGCGCCAGTGGCGCCAGCGTGGCCTGGGAATAGCTGCCGTCCTTTGCCTTCTCCAGGCCCAGCAGTGCATAGGCCGTGAACATTTCATCGAACAGCCAGGTCTGGCGCACGGCGGCCAGATGCCCGGCATCATCGAATTCAAACTCCGCGCTGGCATCTATCCACATATGCGGATGCGCCTGCGCCGCCAGCGGGATCAGGCCGGCAAGCACCACGGCCAGCATGCCGGCCAACCGCGCCCAGGGCTCGCGGCGCACCACGCTGGCCAGCCACCAGGAAGGCCGGCCTGCCGGCCCGGCATCGGCCGGGCAAGCTCTGGCGCCCGCGCCGGCCAGGCGGCTCAAGGCTGGGGATTCAATGCATCGAGAAGCTGTTGCGCGTTCCATTCCATCATATCCAGGTAGGTCGAACCGCGCTGCCCGGATGCCGCCAGCGCGTCGGTAAAGAGAAGACCACCGACCTTCGCGCCAGTTTCCCGGGCAATCTGGTCAGCCAACCTGGAGCGTGACACATTTTCGATGAATACGGCATTGATATGCTCGTCGCGGATCTGCTTGATAAGGCGTGCCATCTCTGCGGCCGAAGGCTCGGCCGCCGTGGATTGCCCCGCCACCGGCAGGAAAACCAGCCCATAGGCCTGGCCAAAATAGTCCAGCGCAGCATGCGCCACCACTACCTTGCGGTGATCCTGCGGCAAGGCACCGAACGATGCGCGCAAGCGGCCATCCAGCGCCTGCAGGCGGGCGACATAATCATTGGCGCGCTGGCGGTAGCCCTCGGCGTGTTCCGGGTCGGCGGCGATCAGCGCGCGCTCGATATTGCGCGCATACAGGATGCCGTTCCTGGGATCCTGCCAGGCATGCGGATCGAACTCGCCATGGTGATGGTGGCCGTGAGCCTCTTCCGCATGACCATGGGCCTCTTTGCCATGGCCATGGTCATCATGGCCGTGCTCGTCATGGCCCGCCTCATCGTGGTCATGGCCATCATCGTGGTCATGATCTTCTTCCGCGTTGCGCAGCGCCTTGACGCCGGCGCTTGCCACGGCCGTTTGCCCCTTGAAACCGGAGGCCTTGACCAGCCCTGGCAGCCAGGTTTCGAACTCCAGGCCGTTGACGACCAGCAGTTGGGCCTCGCCCAGCTTGCGCGCATCGCCCGGGCGGGGCTCGAAACTGTGCGCATCCTGGTTCGGCCCGATCAGGGCCACGGTCTGCACCTGGTCGCCCCCCACTTCATTGACCATATCGGCCAGAATGGAAAAACTCGCCACCACCTTCAACGGCTCAGCCTGCGCGGCACCGGCCCCGCAGGCCGCCATCACGGCCACCAATGCGCCCAAGCGCGCCCAGCCGCGCCGCACGCGCCCACCTGCCGACAGCATCCCTGCACTCATCACTTATCTCCTTGCGTTTCAGTCCGGAAAAGGCCGCGCAGCAACCCGTCACGGGGGCCGCACAGCAGGGAAAACAGGTAGATCACGCCGGCGGACAAGATGATCGCGGGCGAGGACGGGATATCCCAATGAAAGGACCAAAGCAGGCCGATCAAGCCGGCAGCCACCCCGATAACGGCAGCCAATGCGATCTGGCCGTCGATGAATTCAGCCCAGAACCGGGCAGCAGCGGCCGGCAGCATCATCAGACCGACAGCCATGAGCGTCCCCAGCACCTGAAAGCCGGAAACCAGGTTCAACACCACCAGTCCCAGGAATACCATGTGCGCCAGACCGCCCTTGCCGTACTCGGTGCGGACAAATTCGCTGTCCAGACATTCGGCCACCCAGATGCGGTAGAACAGCGCCAGCGCCAGCAGGGTCATGGCCGTGCTGCCGCTGACCAGGTACAGCGCGGCATTGTCCAGGCCCAGCACCGTGCCGAACAGCACATGCATCAGATCGACACTGGTTCCCTTGAGCGACACCAGCAACACGCCCAGGCTCAGGGAAATCAGATAGAAGGCCGCCATGCTGGCGTCCTCGCGCAGCGGCGTCAGCCGCGAAACGATGCCGGACAGCAATGCCACCAGCAGCCCCGTCACCAGACCACCCGCCAACATGGCCGGCCAGGACAGGCCGGCCACCAGAAAGCCCACGGCCACTCCCGGCAGCAAGGCATGCGACATGGCATCGCCCATCAGGCTCATCCGGCGCAGGATCAGGAACACCCCCAGCGGCGCGGCTGCCAGCGCCAGCAGCACAGTGCCTGTCAGCGCACGGCGCATGAAACCGAAATCCACGAAGGGCGCCAGCAGAAAATCATAAAACGTCACAACCATTCCCCCTGGCCCGACTGGCGTGCCCGCTGCAGATTGGCAGCGCTCAAGACCTCGCGCGACGCGCCCCAGGCCAACATGCCGCCCGCCCCCAGCAACAGCGTGTCGGGGAAATGCTGGCGCACCAGCTCCAGGTCGTGCAACACGGCGATGATCGTCCGGCCTTCCTCATGCCAGCCATGCAGCAGCTGCATCAGGTCTTCAATCGTTTCACCATCAACAGCAGCAAAAGGTTCATCCAGCAGCAGCACCTGCGCATCCTGCATGATGAGCCTGGCAAACAGCACGCGCTGCATTTGCCCGCCGGACAATTGCCGCAATGGCCGGTTGGCGCAGAACCCCAGCCCCGCTGCCTCCAGCGCGGCATGGGCGCGCTCCCATTCGCTGCGCGAGAGGCGCCCCCACGGCCCGACCCGGCGCCATGCGCCCAGCGCCACCAGGTCGATGACGCGTACCGGCATGGAACGGTCGATCGCACAGGCCTGCGGCAGCCAGGCACGTGCCTGGCGCGCCCAATCTGCCCAGGACACCGTGCCGCCGCATGGCGGCAACTGTTCCATCATGGTGCGCAACAGTGTGGATTTGCCGCTGCCATTGGCACCGACAATGGCTGTCAGACTGCCATGGCGAACCTCGCCGTTGAGGTCATGCAACACAATGCGTTCACGCCAACCCACGCACAGGCCGCGCAGGCTGATGGCAGCCGGCAAGGGCTGCGCCACGGACAAGCGGCTCATGGCAATGTCGCCCAGGCCACCATCAAGGCGCCGGCCACCGCCACGCCCACTACCAGCAGCAGGCGTGCGCCTGCCGAGGCATCCAGCCAGGCTCGCGGCGCCAGGCCCTGCGGCTCGCGGCGCGCCGGCGCATGCTGGCAGGCATGCGCCGCGCTCATGGCGGCAGGGCTGGCTTCGCTGGCGGAACGGGGTGATGTCGCAGCAGGCATGGGATTGTCACGATATATCATTAGTAGGGTTATATCATAACATTTCATGCCTGACAGCCCTGCACGACTTGCCCTCCCCGAGTATGGTTAGAATAGCGTTATGACTTCTGCCGCGACGGGCCTCCCGGCGCGGCACTTCCCTTACCTCTGGCGTCGCGGCCTGCCGCAGCGCCGTTTAGCGTGAACAGGCCCAGAATGTCCCAAGCACCTCGCCCGCCCCAGGCGGACCCGGTAGCCGAAAGGCTGGCCGTCGCCGAATCCCTGTGCCTCAGCCGGGGACGCCGCCTGACGCCTATCCGCCGCAAAGTCCTGGAGCTTCTGCTGCGCCATGACCGCAGCCTGAAGGCTTATGAACTGCTGGATGCCATGCGCGCCAGCCATCCCGGCGCTGCGCCGCCTACGGTGTATCGCGCGCTGGACTTCCTGATGGAAGAAGGCCTGATCCACCGCCTGGACGCCGTCAACGCCTGGGCCGCCTGCCAGGATGCCGGCGGTACACCGCACGACATTCTCGTCGTGTGCACCGCCTGCGGCAACGTGGCCGAGCTCAGCGACCCCGACATGACGCGTGCGCTGGCGCAGCGCGTGGCGCATACCGGCTACGCGCTGAGCACCCATGAAATCGAAATCCGGGCACTTTGCCCCGCCTGCCAGCTCGCTGGCAAACAGGCTGACTGCGGCCATGGGCACTCCCACGCGCACTGAGCCCCTGCCATGCGCCCCCTGGCCGGCCAGACGGCCAGGGCAGACCGGCCGCTCGCGCCGCTCCGGTCGTTGACATTTGTTGTTCCACCCGGCTGGCCAGCTGCCCGACATCGAAAAAATGGCACTCGCCCCTTCCGCCGGACCCTGCCACCCAGCATTGACGCGGATCTTGCGGCAGTGATCACCCCACGCATGCCCTGCATCGCCTGAATTTTCCTGCTTGCCGACTGGCGATATAACCCGTGGTTACAGCCTTACGCCGCGCCGGTATGCTAAAAGTTTGCCCAACTCGCCATGCTGTGATGTAATCCAGCGTTCCCTATACGTTACCGAGGACGTTCCAGCCTGCATTTTCGATGGGCAAGTCCGTCACTTCAGGCAAGAACCGGCCAAGCATGAATCAACCGCTCAGACTCGAACAAATGGTCCCCGTCACTGTCCTGACAGGCTTTCTTGGCGCAGGCAAGACGACGCTGCTCAAGCGTATCCTGACGGAGCATCATGGCCGCCGCATCGCTGTCATCGAAAACGAATTCGGGCCGGAAAGCATTGATAACGACCTGCTGGTTCAGGACAGCGACGAACAGATCGTCGAACTGAACAACGGCTGCGTCTGCTGCACCGTGCGCGGCGACCTGCTGCGCGCCCTGCTTGACCTGAAGCAGCGCCGTGACAGTGGCGCCATCCAGTTCGAGCGCGTCATTATTGAAACCACCGGCCTGGCCAACCCCGGCCCGGTGTGCCAGACCTTCTTCATGGACGACGAAGTCGCCGGCTACTACCGCCTGGATGCCGTCGTCACCATCGTCGATGCCAAGCACGGCATGGAAACGCTGGATCGCCAGCCTGAAGCCCAGAAACAGATCGGCTTTGCCGACCGCATCCTGGTGTCCAAGAAAGACCTGGTGAATCAGGCCGACTACGACGCCCTGCGTCATCGCCTGGTGCGCATCAACCCGCGCGCACCCATCGAACCCGTCAATTTTGGCGACACCGATCTGAACAAGATCCTGGACATCAGCGGCTTCAACATCGACTCCATTCTGGAGCTGGATCCGGCGTTCCTGTCGGATACCCATCCCGATGCCGCCCACGATCATGATCACCATGACCATGGCCACCACGGCCACGATCATCACGATCACGGCCATGAGCACCATCACCATGGTCATGATGATGACGAAGGCCACGAATGCGGCCCGAACTGCCATCACCATGACCACGCCCATCCCGCCCACGACGACGAGATCGGCGCTTTCATCTTCCGTTCCGACAAGCCCTTCGATCCGGGCCTGCTGGAAGAATTCCTGGGTGGCGTGCTGGAGGTTTATGGTCCTGACCTGCTGCGCTACAAGGGAATCCTGTACCTCAAGGGCGTGAACCGCCGTATGCTGTTCCAGGGCGTTCACATGCTGATGGGCGCAGAGCCCGGCAAACCCTGGGGTGCGCAGGAAAAGAAATCCACCAAACTGGTGTTTATCGGTCGTAAGTTGCCCAAGGAAATCTTTACCCAAGGGCTGGAGCAGTGCCTGGCGAAATAAGGGGCGGGCCACGCCTGGAAACGTCCACCGGCAGTATGCAGGTTGCGCATTCAGAGTGATCAGCCCCGACACGACGCCGTAACATCATCAAGACGGAGTGTTTTTCATGGCTACCAAGGCTGCAAACCAAGAAACGAACCCGGTTGCTGGCAACGCCGAAGTCATCGACCTGCCCACGGAACAAGAGCTGCTGGCCATGCCCGAGTCGGACTACATGAACGACGTACAGCTGGCTTTCTTCCGCAACCGGCTCCGCCAGATCGAACAGGACATCCTGAACAATGCCGGCGCCACAACGGAAAACCTCAGGGAAACGCAGTTCGTCCCTGATCCCGCCGACCGCGCCACGATCGAGGAAGAGCATGCGCTGGAACTGCGCACGCGCGACCGCGAGCGCAAGCTGCTGAAGAAAGTGCAGCAGTCCATTGCCCGCATCGACAGCGGCGAATATGGCTGGTGCGAAGAAACCGGCGAGCCCATCGGCATTCCCCGCCTGCTGGCACGTCCGACCGCCACGCTGTCGCTGGAAGCCCAGGAACGCCGTGAAATGCGGCAGAAGATGTTCGGCGACTAATCCCACCGGGGCCATCCCTACCGCAAAGGCGGCACCCGTCAGGGCGCCGCCTTTGTTTTTTCCGGCTCCCATCGCGCTGCCCGCAGGCTTCCTCCGGCAAGCAGCGCTTGAATTGCCCGACATCGTCCCCATGTAGAGGGCACGGACTGTCCCTGGGCAGCCTGATTGCCCCGCCCCTGCCGCCGCTCCGGCCCGGCAGCGGCCCAGGCGGCAGAGGCACCAGGAACATTGCACCGCCACAGAATCACCGGAAGAATTCGCCATGGAACAATTTCACGCCACAACCATTCTCTG
This sequence comes from Kerstersia similis, assembly GCF_965139615.1. Taxonomy (NCBI): domain Bacteria; kingdom Pseudomonadati; phylum Pseudomonadota; class Betaproteobacteria; order Burkholderiales; family Alcaligenaceae; genus Kerstersia; species Kerstersia similis. The sequence continues at coordinate 90,305 of NZ_CBCSIQ010000009.1, read as the reverse complement.
CGTCCGCCGCGGCAACCGCGTCGCGCTGGGCGGCGACGGCCAGGTCACGCTGGGCAATGTCGTCATCAAGGGAACGGCCCGCAAAATCCGCCGCCTGTACCACGGCAAAGTCCTGGCCGGATTCGCAGGCGCCACGGCCGACGCCTTCACGCTGCAGGAACGCTTCGAAGCCAAGCTGGAGAAGCACCAGGGCCACCTGATGCGCGCGGCGGTCGAACTGACCCGTGACTGGCGCACCGACCGCGTACTGCGCCGCCTGGAAGCCATGCTCATCGTCGCCGACAAGGATCACACGCTGGTGCTGACCGGCAACGGCGATGTGCTCGAACCCGAACACAGCCTGGCCGCCATCGGTTCCGGCGGCTCCTATGCGCAGTCCGCCGCACTGGCGCTGCTGCACAATACCGACATGGCGCCGGAAACCATCGTCAAGAAATCGCTGGAAATCGCCGGCGACCTCTGCATCTATACCAACCAGAACCACATCATCGAAATTCTGGAAGACTGAACGCCGTCTGCGCGACACGGCCTTTTACGCCACCTTGCGTCCCTGCACTGCGCCAGCCTCCCCTCATCCCAGGATAGCCCCACATGTCCGCTTCGAACATGACGCCCGGAGAGATCGTCTCCGAACTCGACAAATTCATCATCGGCCAGCACCGAGCCAAGCGCGCCGTCGCCGTGGCACTGCGCAACCGCTGGCGCCGCCAGCAGGTTGCCGAACCGCTGCGCCATGAAATTCATCCCAAGAACATCCTGATGATCGGCCCGACCGGCGTCGGCAAAACCGAAATTGCCCGCCGCCTGGCCAAGCTGGCCGGCGCCCCCTTCATCAAGATCGAAGCCACCAAATTCACGGAAGTCGGCTATGTCGGCCGCGATGTGGACACCATCATCCGCGACCTGGTGGAATATGCCATCAAGCAAACCCGCGAACGCGAAATGCAACGTGTGCGCACCCTGGCCGAAGATGCTGCCGAAGACCGCATTCTGGATGTCCTGATTCCGCCAGCACGTGATGGCAACGGCAATCCCCAGCGCGAGGAAAACACCGCGCGCCAGGTCTTCCGCAAGCGTTTGCGCGAAGGCCAGCTGGACGACACCGAAATCGAAATCGACGTCGCCCAGCCGCTGCCGCAAATGGACATCATGGGCCCGCCGGGAATGGAAGACATGACCGAGCAGCTGCGCGGCATGTTCGCCGGACTGGCCAAGGAACGTACCAAACCGCGCAAGATGACCGTCAAGGAAGCCTTCAAGCTGCTGGTCGATGAAGAAGCCGGCAAGAAGATCAATGAAGACGACCTGCGCCGCAACGCCATTACCAGCGTGGAGCAGAATGGCATTGTGTTCCTGGATGAAATCGACAAAATCGCCACCCGCCAGGAACAGAGCGGCGGTGATGTGTCGCGCCAGGGCGTGCAGCGCGACCTGCTGCCGCTGATCGAAGGCACGACCGTCAACACCCGCTATGGCATGGTGCGTACCGATCATATCCTCTTCATCGCATCAGGCGCCTTCCATCTGGCCCGCCCGTCGGATCTGATCCCAGAACTGCAAGGCCGCCTGCCTATCCGTGTGGAACTCGATTCCCTGAGCGCCGAGGATTTTGTCCGCATCCTGAAGGAAACCGACGCCTCGCTGGTCAAGCAATACACGGCGCTGCTGGGCACCGAAGGCGTGGAGCTGGAATTTACCGAGGATGGCATCCGCCGCCTGGCCGAGCTGGCATCCGAAGTCAATGAGCGTACCGAAAACATCGGCGCGCGCCGCCTCTATACCATCATGGAAAAATTGCTCGAAGAGATTTCCTTCGATGCCTCCGGCCACCATGGCAAGGTCGTGATCGACACCAGCTACGTCAATCAGCGCCTGGCGGAAACCGCCGGCAGCGAAGACCTGGCACGCTACGTGCTGTAAACATTCCGGCATGAAAAAAGGCGGGCCGCGCTGGCCCGCCCTTCAGAAGCCCGTCGCCTGAACGATTCCCCTTGTGGGGCGTTCAAGCAGCGGGCTTTTTCTCGGCCACGCTCCGGGAGCAGTGGCACCACCACTGCCTCAGCGGTCGATCTCAATCACCCAGTATTGCCCGTCCTTGCGCGTGGCGGTAAAGCGGATCTTGTCGCCAGGGTTGACCAGCACCAGCAACTCGGGATTGATGCGATACACCAGCGTCATCGCACCCAGTTCCAGTTCGGGAATCGCGCCGTGCTTGATCGTCACCTTGCCGTTACTGGCGTCCACGCGCCGCACTTCGCCCGAGGACTTGGCTTGCACCTGGGCCTGGGCCAGCACGGCAACAGGCGCAGCCAGCACTGCCAGCCCGGCCGAAGCCTTCAGCAAGAGAGAGAAAACTGCAGCTGCACGCATAATGAATCCTCCTGTGGCAAATGGCAGCCAGTCGCCAGCAACCAGGCAACCGGGCCTTTTGCAGCGCACGCCAAAACAGCGGCGCTTCATCCTATTTTATGCCTATCCGGGACGGCCTGCCCACCAAGCGGATGCGCAGGCCACCAGACCGGCGCAGCATACGCCTACGCCCATGGCCAGCGGCGTCCCGTCGTGCAGCCATGCCACCAGTGCATTAAAGACCGCCCCCAGCCCGAACTGCAGCGCCACCGCCAGACCAGTAGCCGCACCAGCCTGCTGCGGATACCAGGCCAGCAGGCAGGCCAGCGCATTGGCCCCCATCATGCCCGTTACGCTGAAAAATGCCAGCATGGCCACGACAATCCACGGCAGGCCGGCGGCGCCCCCCAAACTGCAGGCGAGCAAGAGCGCGATACCTGCCAAGGCCGCGATGCTGCCGCCCAGGCGCAACAATTGCCGGGGCTCGCGGCGCTTGAGCAGACGTGTATTGGTATAGGTCATCACCATGACACCGGCGATATTCAGGCTGAACAACCAGGCATAGCTACGCGGCGACAGGTCGAAATACTCGATATAAACAAACGGCGAAGCCGTGATGTAGGCGAACATGCCGCCAAAGGTAAAACCCATTGCCAGGATGCAGGCCAGCGCGCGAGAACGGCGCAGAATCTCGCCGTACGATTTGAACGCCGCCAGCACCGAATCCTTGCGCTCGCCCGGCGGCAAGGTTTCCGGCACGCGCAGCAGCACGGCCAGCCAAACCGAGGCCGCCAGCACCGCCAAGGCCCCGAATACGGCCCGCCACCCCAGCACGCTCAACAACAGGCTGCCCAGCAGCGGCGCCACGAGGGTCGCCACCATGGTGATCATATGCATCCAGGACAGCACCGTGGCAGCCTTGCCGATGGGAAAGGCATCCCGCACCACGGCTCGCGCCAATACCGACGCGCCCGCGCCGCCCAGTGCCTGCAACAGCCGCCAGCCTATGAGCTGTCCGGCCGACACCGCCAGCAGGCAGCCGATACTGGCAATCACATAGAGCGTAACGCCCCCCAGCAACAAGCGGCGCCGGCCATAGCGATCCGACAAAGGACCGTAGAACAGCATGCCTATACCAAAACCGGCCAGAAACACGCCAATGGTGGATTGGATTTTCCCGGTATCCACCCCCAGCGCCGCGGCGATCTCCGGCAACGCAGGCAGATACATGTCGATGGACAACGGCCCGAAGGCAGCCAGCGCCGCCAGGATCACGATCAGCCGGGAACCGCCTTGCGGCGCACGCCCCTGCCCTGCCGCCGCCACCCCGGCCGTACTTGTACTCAGGCCCATGCTCACCGCCCCCTTTTGCCAGCATGCCTGATAGCCACGGCACACCGCCATTCACCCATGAAAATGGCCCGAAGAAGCGGAATGCCTCTTCGGGCCCTTGCGTATTCGCGGTGCCAGCAGCAAAACGGCATTGCCGCCGGCACGCCGGGCCCGAGCAAACGGGCCCGTTCGATCAGAACTGCAACAACCAGAGCGCCAGGCCAGGGAAGACCAGCAACAGGCCGATCCGGATGAAGTCCGAAATCAGGAACGGCACCACTGCCTTGGCCGAGGCCATGAACGGCACATCCGGCGCAGCACGCTGCACAATGAACAGGTTCATGCCGTGCGGCGGCACGATCAACCCGATCTCCACCACCATCAGTGCCAGGATACCGAACCAGATGGCGCGGTTTTCACCCATCAGCTCCGGCATATCCAGCCCCATCACAATGGGGAAGAAAATGGGAATGGTCAGCAGCAGCATGGCCAGCGAATCCATCAGGCAACCCAGGATCAGGTAGATCACCAGAATGGCCGCAATGACCAGCATGGGCGACAGGCCGGACTCGCTGATGCGGGCAGCCAGTTCCGCCGGCATTTGCGTCAGCGCCATGCCAGAGTTGAGCAAGTCAGCGCCCAGCAGCACCAGGAAGATCATGGCTGTCGTTTCCGCGGTGCCCAGGATACTGGCGCGCAGGCCGGGCCAGCGCATGCCACCCTGGAGCACAGCCAGAATGCCGCAGGCAGAAGCACCGATGGCAGCAGCTTCGGTCGGGTTGGACCAACCGCCGTAGATACCGACGATCACGACCAGGAACACGCCGATCACAGGCAGAATACCAATGAAAGCCTTGACGCGCTCAACCAGCGGCGCCTTGGTCAGTTCAGTGGTGATGTTCCGCCGGCTGACGATGATGCGCAGCACGATCAGATAGCCGATGATGGCGATGGTACCGGGGATTACGGCTGCCACGAACAGCTTGGCAATGGATTCCTGGGTCAACACCGCATAAACGATCAGCGGCACGGACGGCGGAATCAGGATACCCAGCGTACCGCCGACGGCAACCGTCGCCGAGGCCAGCGGGCCGGGGTAGCCGTTGCGGCGCAGTTCCGGCAGGATCACGTGGCTCATGGTGGCGGCCGTTGCCAGCGAGGAGCCGCAAATGGCGCCGAAACCGGCGCAGGCGCCGATTGCCGACATGCCGATGCCGCCCTTCTGGTGCCCGACGAATGCCGATGCGCACCGGAAAATGGCGCGCGACAGGCCGCCATGGGTCGCAAACTGCCCCATCAGCACGAACAGCGGAATCACCGCCAGATCGTAGTTCGACAGGCGCGCATAGGCCAGATTGTTGAGCGTGAACAGCAGGCCCGACAAATCACCGTCATTGACGGCCCAGTAGCACAGGATGCCGCCCGCCAGCATGGTCAGGCCGATATGCACGCGCAAGACCAGCAGCACCAGCGTGAAAGCCAGCGCAATCAATCCAAGGGTCATGCCGCTCATGCTTGCACCCCTTGCTGCGCGGCTGCCGCCGTTTCTTCCCTGCCGATCTTCAGCAGGTCAAGGATGCGCGCCAGCGCGGCCAGCGCCAGCAACGCCAGGCTGGGAAGCAAAAGCATCATCGGAATCCACATGGGTACGGACAACAGCGTGGATACGTCGCCGTATTCCATGTTGTCCTGCATTTGCAGGAACGTGCGCCAGGTCAGCAAGGCCGCTGCCAGGAACATCAGCAGGTGGGCGAAGATATCCAGACGACGATTGACACGGTCGGGCGCCCACAGGGTGAAGGCATCCGCCTTGATATGCCGGCCATGCAATTCGCACAGCGGCAAGAAGGCGGCGATAGCGATGGCGGCGCCCATTTCCATCAGTTCCATGTCGCCCCGGATGGGGGTCGCGAACAGCTTGCGACCGACCAGGGAGATCAGGGACATGATGATCAGGGCCACCAGAACCAGGCCGCCTGCCAGGGCGAACCACCGGCAGACGGGCTCCAGCAGCCTGTGCAGGCGGCTGGGCAGGGACAGGGTGGACGGATCCATCCCTGTTGGGAAAGCTTCGTTCATGAACGTACTCGTATGCAGTTCAGCGGAGTGTTACTGAGCCAGCAGGCCACGCGCGGCTTCGAACAGCTCGGCGCCGTCCTTCTTGCCACGCTTGTTGTAGTCCGCTACCCATTCCTGGCCGACAGCATCCGTCGCCTTGCGCATGACTTCATAGTTCTCCGGCTCGATCGCAATGATCTTGTCGGCCGTAACCATGTCCTTGGCCTTGCGGGTCGCTTCGTCCCAGGCCACGCCGAAGTCGCGCACCAGCGCGTCGCCGCTGTTGCGGTCGAGGATTTCCTTCAGGTCGGCCGGCATCTGATCATACTTGCGCTTGTTCATCAGCATGGACAGCACGGTGTAGCCAATGGCGGGCTCGCCCTCGGCCATAGCGCTGTGATAGCGCGTGACTTCTTCCAGCTTGGTGGAAGGCACGACTTCCCAGGCACCCAGCGCGCCATCGACCACGCCCTTGGAAATGGCTTCGGTCATCTGCGCCGGCGGCATGCTCACGGGCGTGGCACCCAGGGCTTCCAGCGTACGGGCCACCGTGCGGCTCGAGGCGCGCAGCTTCAGGCCCTTGAAGTCTTCCAGGGTACGCACGGCGCGCGGACGCGAGTGGATATCCATGCCGCCGTCACCGAACATGGCCAGTACCTTGTAATCCTTGAAGTCGTCCTGACCATGTTCCTGGTAGAACTTCCAGATCAGGTCATTACCCTTCACACCACCATAAGGCAGCATGAACGGCAGTTCCAGCACTTCCAGGGTCGGGAACTTGCCTGCCGAATACGCCGGCGCCGTCCAGACGATGTCGGCCACGCCATTGCGGGCCATATCGGCCAGCTGGGCCGGCGTGCCACCCAATTGCATGGACGGATAGATCTGGCAGTTGATACGGCCTTCGGATTCAGTCTTGAGCTTGGCGCACCACGGCTCGATCACATTGGCCTGCGCATTGGAAGCGGCAGGCAGGAAGTGCGCGATTTTGAGGGTCACATTTTCTGCTGCCATAGCGGTGCTAGCGGCTGCAGTCATTGCGCAGATGGCTGCCAGTCTGGACAGTTTCATCGCCTTGTCTCCGTGAAGGATTTGACCGGCAGACGGGACGGCATCATGCGCCTCGGACCGGTCTATTGTGAAAATCAATTTTGTTAACAAGTTAATTACTTGGTGTTTTGGTGTCAATAGGATTCTAGTCGCATAAGGGATAACCCGCCCCCCTTTCCTGCATGGTTGACAATGCATCCGCGCCATCCCCATAATGATTAACATGTTAATTAAATGAGGCACATGCCCGGCGGCCTGCCAGCCTCTCTTCAGACTGGGGAAACCCGCTGAATACGCCGGGCTCGGAGCACCCATGACATCATCGACCCATCCTTCGCTCAGCGACGCCACACGGGGCACCCTGTTCGGTATCGCCTTGAACTATCGCGGCCTGCTCGACAGCCGCCTGGAAGAATTCCAGCAGCCGCCCTACCAGCGGCCGCCGGTCAAACCCGTGCTGTTCATCAAAACCCCCAATACGCGCAACCAGGACGGCGGCCAGGTCGCCAAACCGCATGATGCGCGTCTGCAGCCCGGCCCGGCGCTGGGCGTGGTGATCGGCAAGCGCGCCAGCCGCGTCAAGGCCGCCGATGCCATGTCGCATGTGGCGGGCTATGTGATCGTCAACGAATTCAGCCTGCCCGAAGACAGCTACTACCGTCCGGCGGTCAAGGCCAAGTGCCGCGATGGCTTCTGCGCCATCGGCCCGGCCCTGGTGCCTGCCGCCGACATCGCCGACGTCAACCAGCTCGGCCTGCGCGTGTTCGTCAATGGCGAACTGCGCCAGCAGAACTCGACGGCGAACTGGGTACGCACCATTCCCGAACTGATCGAAACACTGAGCGAATTCATGACGCTCAATGAAGGCGACGTGCTGATCACCGGCACGCCGGAAGGCCGCGTGGACGTCGAACCCGGTGACGAAGTCATCGTCGAGATCGACGGCCTGGGCAAACTGCGCAACGTCGTCGTGCAGGAACAGGAGAAGAACTGACATGAAACGCGCCATCATCCGTCACCAGGGCCAGCCCGTCCATGTCACCGTCGAGGACATCGGCGGCAAGATCGAAGTCGTGCTGCAGGACGGCACGCGCCTGGCAGAGCAGGACGTCGAATGGCTGCCGCCCGCCAGCGGCAGCATGTTCGCGCTGGGCCTGAACTACGCCGACCACGCCCGCGAGCTGGCCTTCAAGCCGCCCACGGAGCCGCTGGCCTTCGTCAAGGCACCCAATACCTATACCGGCCACCGCCAGCAGACCTGGCGCCCCGACAACGTCGAATACATGCACTACGAGTGCGAACTGGTGGCCGTGATCGGCAAGCCGGCGCGCAATGTGCGCAAGGAAGACGCGCTGGAGTACCTGGCAGGCTATACCGTCTGCAACGACTACGCCATCCGCGACTACCTGGAAAACTACTACCGCCCCAACCTGCGCGTGAAGAACCGCGACGCCACCACCCCCGTGGGCCCGTGGATCGTGGACGCCGCCGACGTTCCCAACCCGGCCGCGCTGACGCTGCGCACCTGGGTCAATGGCGAGCTGCGCCAGGAAGGCACGACGGCGGATATGATTTTCGACATCCCGACGCTGATCGAATACTTCTCCAGCTTCATGACCCTGCTGCCCGGCGACATGATCGCCACCGGTACGCCGGAAGGCCTGTCGGATGTGAAGCCCGGCGATGAAGTCGTCACCGAAGTCGAAGGCGTGGGTCGCCTGGTGAACTTCATCGTCAGCGAAAGCGATTTCTTCGCCAAGCACAATCGCTGAACCGCAGCACCCGTCTGCAGCCGGCCCCGGCCGGCCGCAGGCAAAACGATGCACCGAACGGAGCGCCTGCGCTCCTCGCAGTACTGGAACAGCCCGGCCCCGAGCCGGCGTTTTTCAAACGGCGCGCCGGCATGAGCCTGGCGCCCCCGCCACCCAACAGGATATCGACATGAGCATGATCAAGCACTGGATCAACGGCCAAGAGGTCGAAAGCAAGGAAACATTCACCAACTACAACCCGGCCACCAACGAAGCCATCGGCGAAGTCGCCAGTGGCGGTGCCGAGGAAGTCAATGCCGCCGTGGCCGCCGCCAAGGCCGCGTTCCCCGGCTGGGCTGCCACGCCTGCCAAGGAACGCGCGCGCCTGATGCGCCGCCTGGGCGACCTGATCGACGAAAACGTCGGCCGCATCGCGGAACTGGAAACCCTGGATACCGGCCTGCCCATCCACCAGACCCGCAACGTCCTGATCCCGCGCGCCTCGCACAACTTCAACTTCTTCGCCGAAGTGTGCACCCGCGTCAACGGCCACACCTATCCGGTCGATGACCAGATGTTGAACTACACGCTGCACCAGCCGGTGGGCGTGTGCGCGCTGGTGTCGCCCTGGAACGTGCCGTTCATGACGGCTACCTGGAAGACCGCGCCATGTCTGGCACTGGGCAATACCGCCGTCCTGAAGATGAGCGAACTGTCGCCGCTGACCGCCAATGAACTGGGCCGCCTGGCACACGAAGCCGGCATCCCCCCGGGCGTGTTCAACGTCATCCAGGGCTATGGCGCCCAGGCGGGCGAACCGCTGGTGCAGCACCCCGATGTGCGCGCCATCTCCTTTACCGGCGGCACGGCCACCGGCCGCCGCATCATGAGCAATGCCGGCCTGAAGAAGTATTCGATGGAACTGGGCGGCAAGTCGCCGGTGCTGGTGTTCGCCGACGCCGACCTGAACCGTGCGCTGGACGCAGCCCTGTTCACCATCTTCTCGCTCAATGGCGAGCGCTGCACTGCCGGCAGCCGCATCTTCATTCAGGAATCGGTCTATGACGAGTTCGTGGCCGAATTCGCCGCACGCGCCAAGCGCCTGCTGGTCGGCGATCCGCAGGATCCCAAGACCCAGGTCGGCTCGATGATCACCAAGCAGCACTACGACAAGGTGACGGGCTACATCCGCATCGGTATCGAAGAAGGCGCCAACCTGCTGGCTGGCGGCCTGGAGCGTCCGGCCAACCTGCCCGAGCACCTGAAGAACGGCCAGTTCATTCAGCCGACGGTGTTCGCCGATGTGGACAACCGCATGCGCATCGCCCAGGAAGAAATCTTCGGGCCGGTGGTCTGCCTGATGAAGTTCAAGGACGAAGCCGACGCCCTGCGCCTGGCCAATGATGTGGAATACGGCCTGGCCTCCTACATCTGGACCCAGGATATCGGCAAGGCACACCGCCTGGCACGTGGCATCGAAGCCGGCATGGTCTTCATCAACAGCCAGAACGTACGCGACCTGCGCCAGCCCTTCGGCGGCGTCAAGGCATCGGGCACGGGACGCGAAGGCGGCGACTATAGCCTCGAAGTCTTTACCGAGATCAAAAACGTGTGCATTTCTATGGGCAGCCATCACATTCCCCGCTGGGGAGTCTGATACGCTGTATCCACAGCGCTGAAAACGGCCCGCCCTGTGCCCTGCCGGGGCCGGGCCGAACCGACAGATGACAGGGCAGGCCTTGCCGTCAGGCAAGGAAGGAGACAGTTATGGGCAAACTCGCACTGGCTGCAAAAATCACCCACGTTCCGTCCATGTATCTGAGCGAACTGGACGGCCCCCGCAAGGGCTTCCGCCAGTCCGCCATCGACGGCCACATCGAGATCGGCCGCCGTTGCCGCGAGCTGGGCGTGGATACCATCGTGGTGTTCGATACGCACTGGCTGGTCAACGCCGGCTATCACATCAACTGCGCGCCCCACTTCAAGGGCAACTACACCAGCAACGAACTGCCGCACTTCATCAGCAACATGCAGTACGAGTTCCCCGGCAACCCGGAGCTGGGCCAGATCCTGGCGAAGGTCGGCCGCGAGTACGGCATCGAAACCCTGGCGCACGACAAGACCACGCTGGGACCGGAATACGGCACGCTGGTGCCGATGCGCTACATGAATACGGATCAGCACTTCAAGGTGATTTCCGTTTCCGCGCTCTGCACCGTGCACTTCCTGAATGACAGCGCACGCCTGGGCTGGGCCTTCCGCAAGGCCGTGGAAGACCACTATGACGGCACCGTCGCCTTCTTCGCCAGCGGTTCGCTCTCGCACCGCTTCGCCCAGAACGGCCTGGCGCCTGATTTCTCGGACAAAATCTGGAGCCCCTTCCTGGGCACGCTGGACGAGGAAGTCGTCCGCATGTGGGAACGCGGCCAATGGCAGGACTTCTGCGCCATGCTGCCCGAGTACGCTGCCAAGGGCCACGGCGAAGGCTTCATGCACGACACCGCCATGCTGCTCGGCGCCATGGGCTGGTCGGAATATGACGGCCATGTCGAAGTGGTCACGCCGTACTTCCCGTCCTCGGGCACCGGCCAGATCAACGCCATCTTCCCCGTGACACCTCAGACCGGGGCTGCGATTCCGGAAGCCCAGGCGACCCAACAGGCCTACGTACCGGCCTCCGCCCGCCTCTGATGCCACACACCGGGAAGCCTACAGGCTTCCCGGCTTCCTTTATCTCTCAGTGCGGACTTCGCCATGCCTCACCTCGTACTGCTTTTCACCCCTGACCTGGAACGCGACGCCGATATCGGCGCCGTCTGCCGCGACCTGGCCGACACCATGCTGGAACAGCGCGACGAACAGGGCAAGGCGGTTTTTCCCAAGGGCGGCACACGCGTGCTGGCCTACCCGGCTGCCTATTCGGCGGTAGCCGACGGCAAGGGCGACTACGGCTTCTGCTATGCCAACCTGCGCATGGGTTCCGGCCGCAGCAGCCTGGTCCACAAGCAGGTCGGCGACGCCTTGCTCGCCACCTTGCGCCGCCACTTCGATAGCGTCCTGGCGCAACGCCCCGTCGGCGTCACGCTGCAGATAGACGAAGGCACCGGCCAGGTCTATGACGCCAAGCACAGCAGCCTGCACCCCCTGTTCGCCAAAGGCTGAACGCCGCCCTCCCGCGCGCCGCGCCCTCTTATCGCTTTTATTCCATGCTCTCTACCGACATCATCGAACAAGCTGCTGCCCGCCTCGACGAGGCCGAGCGCAGCGGCAAGCAAATCCGCCAATTCTCGCTGGAATACCCCGGCATCACCATTGAAGACGCCTACGCCATCCAGCGCGCCTGGGTCGCCAAGAAAATCGCCGGCGGGCGCCGCCTGGTCGGACACAAGATCGGCCTGACCTCGCGCGCCATGCAGGTCTCTTCCAACATCACCGAGCCCGACTACGGCGCGCTGCTCGACGACATGGTGTTCGAAGAAGGTACCGATATCCCCATCAGCCGCTTCATCGTGCCGCGCGTGGAAGTCGAACTGGCCTTCATCCTCGGCAAGCCGCTGCGCGGCCCCGGCTGCACCATTTTCGACGTGCTGGACGCGACCGAATACGTGGTGCCCGCGCTGGAAATCATCGACGCGCGCATTCACCAGATCGACCCGGAAACCAAGGTGACCCGCAAGGTCTTCGACACCATTTCCGACAATGCCGCCAACGCCGGCATCGTGCTGGGCGGCCGCCCTGTGCGCCCCAACGACATCGACCTGCGCCGCGTGCCCGCCATTCTGTATCGCAATGGCGTGATCGAGGAATCCGGTGTCTCCGCCGCCGTGCTCAACCACCCTGCCAAGGGCGTGGCCTGGCTGGCCAATAAACTGGCGCCGTACGGTGTTACGCTGGAAGCGGGCCAAACCATCCTGGGTGGCTCCTTCACCCGCCCGGTTTCGGGCAGCGTCGGCGATACCTTCCATGTCGATTACGACCTGCTGGGTTCCATCGCCTTCCGTTTCGTCTGAGGTACGAAGAGCATGGATCTCCCTATCAATACCTTCAAGAAAAACCTGAAGGCCCGCCCGCAGATCGGCCTGTGGGTCGGCCTGGCAGAAGGCTATGGCGCGGAAATCGCCGCCACCGCCGGCTTCGACTGGCTGCTGCTCGATGGCGAGCACGCCCCCAATGACCTGCGTGCTGTCCTGGCGCAGCTGCAGGCTGTCGCGCCCTATCACAGCCATCCCATCGTGCGCCCTGCCACTGGCGACGCCGTGCTGATCAAGCAATTGCTCGATATCGGCACGCAGACCCTGCTGGTGCCCATGGTGGAAAACGCCGAACAGGCGCGCCAGCTGGTACGCGCCACGCGCTACCCGCCGCACGGCATCCGTGGTGTCGGCGCTGCCCTGGCCCGCGCCTCGCGCTGGAACACCGTGCCGGATTACCTGAACCGCGCCGATGAAGAAATCTGCCTGCTGCTGCAGGTGGAAACCCCGACCGCGCTGCAAAACCTCGACGAAATCGCTGCCGTCGAAGGCGTCGATGGCGTTTTCATCGGCCCCGCCGATCTGTCGGCATCCATGGGCCATCGCGGCAACCCCGGCCACCCGGATGTGCAGGCCGCCATCGAAGACGGCATCGCCCGGATCGTGAAGGCAGGCAAGGCCGCCGGCATCCTGTCCGCCAACGAAGCGCTGGCGCGCCGCTACCTGGAACTGGGTTGCTCCTTCGTCGCCGTCGGCGTGGATACCAGCCTGCTCGCCAATGCGCTGGGCCAGCTGGCTGCCCGCTTCAAGGGCGATGGCCAGGTTGCCGCACCGGCACAGCCCGCAGGCCCGGGCTACTGATGGGATGACGCAGTGGCCTCACCGGCCACTGCCCCACCAGCAATAACCTTTGATGCCGCCACAAGACGGCAAGAGAAACCCAGGAGACATTCATGTCCAGCCAGGAATTCGATTACGTCATTATCGGCGCCGGTTCCGCCGGCGCCGTCATCGCCGCCCAGATCATTCGCCGCGGTGGCGGCAGCGTGTTGCTGCTGGAGGCCGGTGGCAGCGACGACAACCTGATGATCCGCATGCCGGCAGGCGTCGCCAAGATCATCGCCAAAAAAACCTGGCCCTACATGACCGACCCGGCCCCGGAAACCCTGAACCGCCCGATGATCGTGGCGCAAGGCAAGGTACTGGGCGGCAGCAGTTCGGTCAATGGCATGATCTACATGCGCGGCCATCGCGAAGATTACGACGCCTGGGCGCAGCAGCATCAATGCACGGGTTGGGGCTTCGACGACCTGCTGCCTTATTTCAAGCGCGCCGAAGCGCATGAAAGCCTGACTGGCGAATACCATGGCAATGATGGCCTGTTGCCGGTGAGCGAGAACCGCTACCGTCATCCGCTGTCCATGGCCTTCATCCGCGCCGGCCAGGAGCTGGGGCTCGATTACGTCAACGATTTCAATGGAAAATCGCAGCAGGGCGTAGGCTATTACCAGACCACCACCCTGCGCGGCGAACGCGCCAGCACCTCGCGCACCTACCTGAAATCCATCCAGGGCAAAGGCCAGTTCGAACTGATCCTTGATGCCCTGGTGGAAAAAATCAACATCCAGAACAAACGCGCCGAAGGCGTTACCTACCGGCGCGGCAACGGCACCCCGGTAACGGTCAAGGCGCGTCGCGAAGTGATAGTCTGCGCGGGCGCCATCGGTTCGCCCAAGCTGCTGATGCTCTCCGGCATCGGCCCGGCCGAACACCTGAAGGAGCACGGCATCACGCCGGTGCAGAACCTGCCCGTGGGCCAGCACTTCAAAGACCACCTGCACCTGTCGGTCAACGCCGAAACGCGCGAACCGGTCAGCCTGTACGGCCAGGATAGCGGGATCAACGCCATCCGCAACGGCATCGAATGGCTGGCCTTCCGTTCCGGCCCGGTCAGCTCCAACGTGCTGGAAGGCGGCGCCTTCGTGGATACCCATGGAGAAGGCCGCCCTGATGTGCAGATCCACTTCCTGCCCATTCTGGATACCTGGGATGACCCGGATGGCGTCGGCAAGGGACGCACCCACGGCCTGACCCTGAAAGTCGGCCACCTGCGCCCGCGCTCCGAAGGAGAAGTGCTGCTGTCCAGCGCCGATCCGGCAGCCTTGCCACGCATTCGCGCCAACTTCCTGTCGCACCCGGACGACCTGCCGGCGCAGATGCGCGCCGTACGCCTGGGTCTGCAGTTCCTCGGCACGCGCACCATGCAGCCGCTGCTGCGTGACATTTTCTCGCCCAACCCCGACTGGCTGAACGATGCGAACGCACTGGAACAGTTTGTTCGCGGCGGCGTCAAAACCACTTACCATCCCATCGGCACCTGCCGCATGGGGCCGAATCCCGACAGCGCCGTGGTTGGCACGGATCTGCGGGTTCATGGCATCGACGGCCTGCGTGTCGCCGATTCCTCGATTTTCCCGGATATTCCCAGTGGCAACACCAATGCGCCGGTCATCGCCGTCGCCGAAAAAGCCGCCGACCTAATACTGGGCCAACAACACTGATTACCACGGCATACGGTAAGCCGAACACAAGGAGTCATTCCCCATGAGCCAAGTTACTCTGCTCCCCGAAGTCGAAGCCTTTCTGGCCCGCCAGCATGGCCATTTCATCGACGGCCAGGCTGCTGCCAGCAACGGCGCGCGCATTGCCGTCATCAACCCGGCCAACGGCCAGGCCGTCGCCAGCATCGCCAGCGCCACGCAAGCGGACATCGACGCCGCCGTGGCATCGTCGCAGCGTGCCTTCCGCGGCGCCTGGGCCAACACCACCCCGGCACAACGTGGCGAACTGCTGCTGCGCATCGCCGACAAACTGCTGGAACACACCGAAGAGCTGGCCCAGCTGGAAACCCTGCAATCGGGCAAGCTGATCAATATTTCGCGTGCCTTCGAAGTCGGCCAGGCCGCCGCCTTCCTGCGCCACTACGCCGGCGCCGCCACGCGCATCACCGGCGAAACCATCAACCCGTCGCTGCCTTCCTTCAACGGCGAGCGCTACACCGCCTTCACACGCCGCGAGCCCCTGGGCGTCGTGGCCGGCATCGTGCCCTGGAATTTCTCCATCATGATCGCCGTCTGGAAGTTCGGCTCGGCCCTGGCCACGGGTTGCACCAGCATCATCAAGCCCAGCGAATTCACGCCGCTCACGCTGCTGCGCGTGGCCGAACTGGCGCGCGAGGCCGGCCTGCCGGACGGCGTGCTGAACGTGCTCAACGGCGGTGGCGATGTCGGCCGCCAGCTCATCGAGCATGACGGCACGGCCAAGGTCAGCTTCACCGGCTCCGTGCCTACCGGCATCGCCGTGGGCCGCACCGCACTGGGAGCCAAGCTGACCCGCTTCACGCTGGAGCTGGGTGGCAAGAATTCGGTCGGTTTCCTCAAGGATGTCGAGGCCGACAAGGCCGTGGCCGGCATCATGGAAGCAGGCTTCCTGCACCAGGGCCAGATCTGCGCCGCGGGCGAGCGCTTCTTCGTGCACCGTTCGCGCCAGGATGAAATCCTGGAGAAGCTCTCCGCCACCCTGAGCACCCTGCGCATCGGCGACCCGCTGGATGACGCCTCGCAATTCGGCCCGCTGTCCAACAAGCCGCACTTCGACAAACTGCTGTCGCTGTTCTCGCAGGCTCGCGCCGAAGGCTGCACCATCGTTCACGGCGCCAAGCCGGTCGATGGCCCGGGCTACTTCGTCGAACCCACCGTGCTGCTGGCCAAGGATGCCAAGGCGGCGCTGCTCAATGAAGAAACCTTCGGCCCCGTGGCGACCTTCCTGCCCTATGATGACGAAGAAGAACTCTTGAGCCTCTTCAATGACACGCCCTACGGTCTGTCGGCCAGCCTCTGGACCAACGATCTGGGCAAGGCCCTGAATTATGTGCCGCGCATCCAGGCCGGCACGGTCTGGGTCAACATGCATACGCTGCTGGACCCCGCCGTGCCGTTCGGCGGCGCCAAGCAGTCCGGCCTGGGCCGCGAATTCGGCTCGGCTTTCATCGACGACTACACGGAACTGAAGTCCGTCATCATCCGGCACTGAGATCAGGATCTGACCATGAGCACCCAACACATTCCCGCCTCACTCGCGCTGAACGACAATCGCCTGCTGCGCACCCAAGCCTATATCGGCGGCCAATGGGTCGATGCCGATAGCGGCAAGACCTTCCCGGTCACCAACCCGGCCGACCTCAGCCTGATCACCAACGTGCCGTCGCTGGGCGAAGCCGAAACCGACCGCGCCATCCAGGCTGCCGAGCAGGCGCTGCCTGCCTGGCGCGCGCTGACGGCCAAGCAGCGCTCCGCGCTGCTGCGCCGCTGGTTCGAACTGATGATGGAAAACCAGGAAGACCTGGCCCGCCTGCTGAGCCTGGAACAAGGCAAGCCGCTGGCGGAAAGCCGTGGCGAAATCGCCTATGGCGCCAGCTTCATCGAATGGTTTGCCGAGGAAGCCAAGCGCATCTATGGCGACATCATCCCGCAAGACCGCTCCGGCCGCCGCTTGCTGGTCGTCAAACAGCCCATCGGCGTAGTCGCGGCCATCACGCCGTGGAACTTCCCCAACGCCATGATTACCCGCAAGGCCGGGCCTGCCCTGGCAGCCGGTTGCACGGTCGTGATCAAGCCGGCTTCCGAAACGCCGCTGTCCGCGCTGGCCCTGGCGGAACTGGCGGCACGTGCCGGCATCCCGGCCGGTGTGGTAAACGTGGTGACGGGTGATGCCCGCGCCATCGGCGGCGCACTGACGCGCAGCCCGATCGTGCGCAAGCTGTCCTTCACCGGCTCCACCGGCATCGGCAAGCTGCTGATGGCGCAAAGCGCCGACACCATGAAGAAGGTCAGCATGGAACTGGGCGGCAATGCGCCGTTCATCGTGTTTGACGACGCCGACCTCGATGCCGCCATCCAGGGCGTGATCGCGTCCAAATTCCGCAACAGCGGCCAGACCTGCGTCTGCACCAACCGCGTGCTGGTGCAGGACGGCGTCTATGACGCCTTCGCAGCCAAGCTGACCGAAGCCGTCAACGCGCTCAAAGTGGCTCCGGCCCAGGAAGCCGGCGCCGAACAAGGCCCGCTGATCAACGCCAAGGCCGTCGTCAAGGTGGAAGAGCACATTGCCGACGCCATCAGCAAGGGCGCCCGTGTCCTGGCCGGCGGCAAGCCGCATGCGCTGGGCGGCACCTTCTTCGAGCCGACCGTGCTGGGCGATGTCACGCCCGACATGCTGGTCGCGCGCGACGAAACCTTCGGCCCGCTGGCGCCGATCTTCCGTTTCAGCACCGAAGCCGAGGCCATTCACATGGCCAACGATACCGAATTCGGCCTGGCCTCCTACCTCTTCACCCGCGACCTGGGCCGCGCCTGGCGCGTCAGCGAAGCGCTGGAATACGGCATGGTGGGTGTCAACGAAGGCATCATCTCCACCGAGATCGCGCCCTTCGGCGGCATCAAGGAATCGGGCATGGGCCGTGAAGGCTCGAAGTACGGCATCGAAGACTACCTCGAACTGAAGTACGTCTGCATGGGCGGCATCGGCGCCTGAGCCCCAGGCCCACCATGCCATGCCCGGCCCATGGCGCAGCATTCCTGCCTGCGCCATGGGCCAGCCGCCGCATCCGGCCGGCCGCACGGCCAGATGGCCAGATGGCCACATGGCAAGCACTCCGATTGACCCAAGATTTAGGCAATTCCCTCATTGACGAGCACTCCCTGGAAAACCGCGTCCATTCCTTTCCTGGACCTGAGCCCCGTCCATGACCAGCGTTATGCCGACGCCGACTTTCACTGCGACGCGCACGGACGGCTCAGCGCCTACTTCGGACGCAGCGTACCGGTGCACCGGCATGACCGCTTTTTCCAGATTCACTGCATTTTCAACGGCCAGGTTCACCTCTACCTGGATGACCAGCAGTACCGCCTGCCCGGCCCCGTCTGCTTCTTCACGCCACCGGGCATTCCCCATGCCTTCGTCACGGATGCCGATAGCGAAGGCATTACCCTGACGATTCTGCAGCAGCGTGTCTGGCCGCTGTTTCAGGGCGAAGCGGAACTCAGCCTGGCCCTGGGCCAGCCTTTATGTGTCGATCTGGCGCCGCATCAGGCCCACGAACACGATACGGGGCATGCCCTGCTACGCCTGTTCCATCAAACCCAGGCCGAATTTCATGCCGTGCATCCGGGACGGGACGGCAACCTGATGGCCTTGCTGCGCCTGATCATCGCCACGCTGCTGCGGCTCGGGGCTGCTGCGCCTGCGCGACGGCCGGTCGCGCCCACCGAACTGCAGCTATTCCATCGGTTCAATCAACTGGTCGTGGCGCACTGCGTGGATAACTGGCCGCTGCAACGCTATGCCGAACAACTGGGGCTCACCACGGCACGGCTGAACCTGATCTGCCGCCGCCTGGCAGATATGTCATCCAAGCAGATCATCGCTGAACGTCAGTTGCAGGAAGCCAAGCGGCTGCTGCTGCACAGCCATCAGTCTGTCAGCCAGATTTGTTTTGCGCTGGGATTCCAGGACCCGGCCTATTTTTCGCGCTTTTTCAGCCTGCGTACCGGCATGCCGCCGGTGCGCTACCGGCAGCTGGGTGCCACGCCCGATACCTTGCGAAAAATCCAAGCTTAACGACGAAAGCTGCATTCCACTGCGGCGGCAGTGTTCCTACCATGTCGGTTCCATGCATGGCTTGCCCAGGCTGCCCGCCTGGCGCCGGCAGGCTCTGTGGCCCTGGGCCTGGTTGCCTGCGCCCTGGCCTGCCCCCTCCGGCGCCCGGCCATGCCTAAGACACCCCCATACAGGAATGGAGACACCCAGCATGTATCCCGAAAGCTACCGCAGCAATGCCCAGCGCCCGCTGACCGGCGCAGAATACCTCGCCAGCCTGCGCGACGGCCGCGACATCTACATTTACGGTGATCGCGTCGAAGATGTCACCACCCATCCGGCATTCCGCAACGCTGCCGCTTCGGTGGCACGCCTGTATGACGCCCTGCACGATCCCGCCACCAAAGACGAACTGTGCTGGCCAACCGATACCGGCAACGGCGGCTATACCCACAAGTTCTTCACCATCCCGCGCACCCAGGATGAGCTGCGCGCGCAGCGCGATGCCATCGCCGCCTGGTCGCGCCTGTCCTATGGCTGGATGGGCCGCACCCCAGACTACAAGGCCGCCTTCGGCCAGGCACTGGGCGCCAATCCCGAGTTCTACGGCCGCTTTGCCGATAACGCACGCCACTGGTACCGCCGCATCCAGGAATCCGTGCTGTATCTCAACCACGCCATCGTCAATCCGCCCATAGACCGCAACCTGCCCAGCGATCAGGTCAGCGATGTCTTCATGCGTATCGTGGAAGAAAATGACAAAGGTATCGTGGTCAGTGGTGCCAAAGTCGTTGCCACCAATTCCGCACTCACGCACTACAACTTCATCGGCTTCGGTTCGGCGCAAGTCATGGGCGACAACACCGATTTCGCCGTCATGTTCCTGGCACCAATGAACGCCAAAGGCGTCAAGCTGATCTGCCGCCCGTCCTACGAACTGCAGGCCGGACTGACCGGCGGCGCATTCGAGTACCCGCTGTCGAGCCGCTTCGACGAGAACGACGCCATCCTGATCCTCGACCACGTCTTTGTCCCCTGGGAAGATGTCCTGGTGCACCGCGACTATGAACGCTGCCGCAGTTTTGCCAGCCAGGGTGGCTTTGGCCGCATCTATCCCATGCAGGGCTGCACCCGGCTAGCCGTGAAGCTGGACTTCATCAGCGGACTGCTGGTCAAGGCGCTGGAATGCACCGGCACGCTGGAGTTTCGCGGCGTCGCGGCCCAGGTCGGTGAAGTCATCTCCTGGCGCAATCTGTTCTGGTCGCTGACCGACGCCATGCATGGCGCAGCCGAGCGCCAGGACAACTGGAGCACCCCTGCCCTGCTGCCCAGCAACCAGGCCATGCAGACCTACCGCGTCATGGCGCCGACCGCCTACCCGGCCATCAAGAAAATCATCGAGCAGACGGTCGCCAGCGGGCTGATCTACCTGCCTTCAGGTGCCCGTGACCTGGCCAACCCGGAACTGGACAAATATCTGTCGGTGTATTGCCGTGGCTCGGGCGGCATGGATCACGTGCAACGCATCAAGATCCTCAAGCTGATGTGGGATGCCATTGGCAGCGAGTTCGGCGGCCGCCACGAACTGTACGAGATCAACTACGCCGGCAACCAGGACGATATCCGCCTGCAGACGCTGGGATATGCCAAGAACTCGGGCAAACTGGCCACCATGGTCGATCTGGTGGATCAATGCCTGTCCGAATACGACCAGCATGGCTGGACTGTCCCTCACCTGCACAACTCGGACGACGTCAACGCGCTGGACCGCATCCGCCAGACGACGGGACGGGCCTGAAAACCAGCGGGAACTCTTCCCTACGCCGGCGCAAA
This sequence comes from Kerstersia similis, assembly GCF_965139615.1. Classification (NCBI taxonomy): domain Bacteria; kingdom Pseudomonadati; phylum Pseudomonadota; class Betaproteobacteria; order Burkholderiales; family Alcaligenaceae; genus Kerstersia; species Kerstersia similis. The sequence continues at coordinate 69,304 of NZ_CBCSIQ010000009.1, read as the reverse complement.
ATCCGTCATAATCGGATATTCACCGCCGCACCTGGCTGACAGAAACGCATTCTGCGAAAACCATATGGCCAGGCGGTATCACGGTGCCCAGGAGACTGTCCCCACCACGGGCCAGCACCGGTCCGCGCAACAGTGCCCGGGCCGGTCACATCCGCCTGCCTTCCGGCAGGGGCGCCCCTTCCGCTGATCTCCCATGTCTATCATCACCCGTCCGTTTCTTACCCTCTCATTGCTGCAGGCCCGTGAAGCATCCATGCAGTTTTTCCGGCCCTCGCTCAACCGGCACAACCTCACCGAACAGCAATGGCGCATCCTGCGCACGCTGGAACAGCACGGCGATATGGAAAGCCACCAGCTGGCCGACCTGGTCTGTATTCTCAAGCCCAGCATGACCGGCATCCTGAACCGCATGGAGCGCGATGGCCTGGTCAGCAAACGCAAGGCCGAGCACGACCAGCGACGCATTTATGTCAGCATCACGGACAACGGCAGCAACATCTACCAGCGCATGACGCAGGAGGTCGAGCAAAACCACAAAAGGCTGCAACAGCAATTCGGCAAAGACAAACTGGACCAGTTGCTGAACCTGCTCGACGAACTCAAGCAAATCAAACCGTGAAGCGTCTATGCCGGCCGCACCGGGCATGCATGGCCCGCCGGATTCCGGCAGCGTTCGCCGCATGAATATCCCGACCGGACAACCCATCCCCAATCTCGGCATCGGCCACTTGGCCGGGGCCGAACATGCTGAGGCGGATGTCCATTACGCCGAACTGGATACCCTGGCCAACCGGCTGGGCCGCAGTATGTCTGTCCACCGGCATGACCGCTATTTCCAGGTGCATTACGTAGCCAGCGGTGCGGTACGCGTCCATATGGATGAAAGCCTGTACCGCCTGGACGGGCCGATGATTTTCCTGACGCCGCCCGCCTTCGCCCATGCCTTCGTCACTGAAGACCATGCCAGCGGCCATGTCCTGACCGTCCGGCAACCTATCATTACCGATTTGCTGAACGCGGAGCCCGGCCTGGTGCATGGTCAATCCATCGCCCCCATCTGCCTGTCCATAGACGCGCTGGATGCACGCCACCGCGAAGAAATCCACGGGCTGACCCAGCTGTTCGAACGTCTGCGCGTGGAGTTCCAGGCGCGCCATCCGGCACGCGCCCAGGCCCTGCGCCTGCTGGCGCAGCTGACCTTCATCAGCCTGTTGCGGCTGGCGCCGGCGTCCATGCCTGCACCGCCGGCGCGCAAAGACGACCTGGCCTTGTTTCGCGCCTTCAACACCTTGCTGGAAGAGCATTTCCTGCAACACTGGCCGATTGCGCGCTACTGCGAATTGCTCAATGTCAGCGACCTGCGCCTGAATGAAACCTGCCGGCGCGTGGCCGGCTACTCATCCAAGCAGTTGGCCAATGAAAGGCTGCTGCAGGAATCCAAACGGCTGCTGATTTTCACCAATCATCCGGTGGCCGAAATCGCCCATTTGCTGGGCTTCAAGGATCCTGCGTATTTCAGCCGTTTTTTCCATCGTCTGGCGGGCCAGCCGCCAGGCGCATTCAGGACTGAGGCTGGGAGTCGATAACCGCAGCCAGCACCGTGCGGAACGCATGCATTTGCGCCGGGCTGAAACGGCCGAATACCCGCTCCTGCTGCGCCTGAGCCACTTCCCAGACCGCCTTGGCTTCGGCCGCACCGGCCTCCGTCAGCAACACGCCGTCCGCAGCATCCTGCACCAGGCCACGCTCGCGCAACAAGGCCAGGGCGCCGTCGATCTCGCGCGCCGGCATATCGGCTTCGCGTACCAGTGCGCCCAGGCTCAAGGGCTGAGCCGGATCCAGCACCATCAGCAGGCGGGCTTCGCCAGCACGCCAGCCGGTCTTGAGCTGTTCCGGTTGATAATCTTCCTGATAGCGACGCACGGCCTGGGTCATCAGGTAATAGTAGTTGTCACGCAGGCGTGACTGATAGCCGCTGGGCAACTGCGGCGCGGCGTTCTCGCCACGCGCGCCGTGCGGGTGCGGCAACACCATGGAATAAGCGCCCTGGTGATAGAGCAGCGGCGCCTGGCCGCCATCTTCGAATTCCAGCACGCGGCCAATCAGAATCCAGTGGTCGCCGGCATCAACAACCTGATGCTTTTCGCACTGGAAACTGGCGGCGCAACCCTCCAGCAACAAACTGCCGCCATGGCCTTCGCGCAGCGCCACGCCAGCGAATTTATCCGTATTGGGACGGGCAAACTGATTCGACAGCGGGATCTGGTCCGACGCCAGGATATTGACGGCGAAATGACTGGCCTGCTCGAACACCGCGCAGCTGCCCGAACGCTTGTCCAGGCTCCACAGCACCAGGGGCGGGTCCAGCGACACCGAGTTGAAGCTGTTGGCGGTCACGCCCGTGCGTTCGCCGGCGGGCGAAGTGGCCGTGACTATCGTCACGCCCGTGGCAAAGTTGCCCAGCGCGCGGCGCAGGACTCGCGGGTCAACCGAAGTGCCCGTCTGAGTGGCTTGTGTCATATCGTCTCCTTGCCATCCATGGCATGCGGCGCCCGTTGCGGCTGCGCCTCCAAGATGGAAAACGACTGCCTGCGGCAAGCAGGCAGTCCTGGTGCGCCAACCACCGGCCTGTCACACGCCGCCTGGCGGCGGCAGCACGGCCAGGCCGGCCGCGGCGCGGTACATCACATCAGGTCAGGGTAGGATCGGGATCCAGGCCCATCAATTCACGGCCCAGAATCTGAGCGCAGACATCGTAGTCGGTGTAAGCGTGAGCACCCGTCATGTGGCTGTCACGGAACAGACGCTGCATCTCATTGGTTTCGAACCAGGCACCGCCACCAGCCGCCGCGAACAGGCGATCCACGGCTTCAATGCACATCTTCACCGCATAGGCCTGATTGGTACGCCAGAACGTCAGCGTTTCACGCGTCGGGTAGCGCTTGGCAGCGCCGTGCTCGCGGTGCTCTTCCCAGGTCTTTTCCAGCAGCGCGCGCGCCGCAGCCACCTGATGGGTCGATTCGGCCAGGCGCATCAGGGCCGGCACGGAATTGCCCACCGTCGCGCCAGTATAGGCACGCACGCGGGTCTTGGTCTTTTCCTTGAAGGCTTCCAGCATACGCTCGGCCACGCCCAGGCTGATGGCGGAAAAGCCGCTGGCGAAGTACGGACGATACGGCGTATAGAAAATCTTGCTGTCCGGGTACAGACCGAAACCGGCAGACTTGCCTTCCATCATGTCCTTGGCTGCCTGGATACGATGATTGGGCACGAAGGCCTTGTCCACCACCAGGGTCTTGGAGCCGCTGCCACGCATGCCGATGGCGTACCAGTCGTCCAGGATTTCATAATCCTTGCGCGGCAACACGGCGAAACAGTAGATTTTTTCGCCGGCTTCGTTCAAGCGATGGAAGCCCATGATGGCCCATTCGGCGTGATCACAGCCGCTGCTCCAGCCCATGCGACCGCTGAACAGCACGCCGCCTTCGACTTCTTCGATCTTGCCAAAGGGCGCAATGCTGCTGCTGGCCGTCGCGTCAGGGTTTTCGCCCCAGACTTCGTCCTGCAGCTGCTTGGGGAACATGGCCAGCTGGTGATTGTGGGTGCACAGCAGGCTGAACGCCCAGGCGGTGCTGGCGCAAGCGCCGGCCAGGGTCACGATGCACTGGGCGAAATCCGGCAAGGACATTTCCAGGCCACCGTAGGCCTTGGGCAAGAAAGCGCGGTTCAGGCCGATGCCCTTGAGCAGCGCAATGTTTTCAGCCGGTACCTGACGGTCATGTTCAGCCTGGGCCGCACGCGAAGCGATCTCCGGCAGCAGCGCCTTGACCTTCTCCAGCATCGGATTGGAAATTGTGTTTTCCATATCTGTCTCCGTATAAATGGCCGCTGTGGAAAATGGGCGGCCAGGCAAGCCAGGAATATGGAAAACCTTTATATGACAGCTGGTTGCCGCTATCAAACAGGTATCCCTGGCAGATTACGAGGAGATTATAAATATGTTAATGATGCCGCTGGAATGCAATATTCCGGACAATCATTGCACTTTTCCATGAACCGAGGGAAAACCCTCAGTCCTTCCGTCTGCTGCTCAGGCAATTGGTCTGAACCTCATTCCTGCCCCCAGCATAGAACAAAAACCGGCCCGCAAAGCACGCGGGCCGGGGCAGGCAGAAAATAGGCCTGACTTACAGCTTGGCGACCGACACCTCGGTGGCTTTGACAAAGGCCAGCACATCGGTACCGATTTCCAGGCCCAGGTCATGAACAGACCGGGTCGTGATCACCGAGGTGACAATGCCGGCTGGCGTTTCGATTTCCACTTCGGATACGACCGGGCCAAGGATCAAGGCTTTGACCTTGCCACGGAACTGATTACGGGCATTGATGGAAGACACGGACATGGTTTCACTCCTGCGGGAAGAACGGCAAACGCCTGCGGCCGGCAAGCGCCAGGATGCTGCGCACTGCCATGCAGCATGGGTGGGGGAAAATCTATAGCTACTCAGACTGCCAGCTGCAGCTGGCTCGCCAGGTGCCCCAGATCGTAGGAAGGCTGTGGCTCCGGCGCCGGCAACAGCTGGCTGACAGCGGCGATAGCGGCATCCAGGCGTTCCCGGATGCTGTCATCGAACTGCGCCTGGCCGTGCTCATCCACCTTCACCTGGGCCTCGGTCGCGTACACCCCGGCCAGGATATGGCGCGCCCCGAGCGCGGAGAGCACGGGCTTGAGGCTGTACTCCAGCGCCAGCAAGTGCGCAGCGCTGCCGCCGGTGGCCAGGGGCAGCACAATCTTGCCCGCCAGCGCCGTCTGGTCCAGCAGATCCAGCAAGGCCTTGAGCCCGCCCGCGAACGACGCCTTGTAAACCGGTGTGGCGATCAGCACGACACGGGCCGGCGCGACGCGCTGGCGTAACCGGAGTGCATCCTGCCCGGCATAATTCCCATGCACGAGATCTTCCGCGCTGATGTCGCGCAAGCTCAGGCTATCCACAGCACCATGCTGCTGCGCCAGCGCCTGCGCGGTATAACGCAACAAGGCATTTGAACGTGAGCGGGCCGAGGGGCTGCCCGCTATCGCGATGATAGACATAACGGCGTAAGACCTTATTCCACAACAAAATCGGAAAAGCCAGGCCACACCGGAAGGCCATCCCGGGCAACAAGGCGAAGCACCATGCTACCCAGACCCCGCGAAAAATCGAACGACGCTTTTCCTATTTTCTAATGCCCTGCCCAGGCAGACAGGCCGGCCTGCCATCCCGACAGCCTCGCGTCCCGCTGCCCCCCATCAGGCCGTCAGCAAGCGTTGACGGCCAGCGCCGCTACTCGACAACTTCGAAACTCACGCTAGCCGTCTGCCCAGCCTCGTCCAGCAGGCTGATCCGGTAGCGGCCGGGCCGCTGCAGGACCACTTTCAGCAGCCCGGCAAGCTCCTGTTCCGGCATCGGATTCCCGTTCATATACCACCAGCGCTGGCCACTGCCCCCCAGGACGCTCAGGTTCAAGGTCACGGGCGCGCGGCTGCGCGCGGGACGACGCAGGCGATCCCCCTCCCGCACGCCCAGAATCACCAGCGGCGTCCCCGTCTCCAGCGCCGGCGGCGGGCAGGCCTGATCCACGGCGGGCAAGCGCGCCAGCAAGCGCTCCTGGCGCGGCAGCCAAGGCTCCAGCGGCAAGGGCCAGGCCACCATGCGAGCAGGCTGCGCACCCGGGCAATCTGCCGCCACCCGCCGCCCTGAAGGCGCAAGCCAGTAATCCAGCAGCAGGCCCGTACCCGGCCGCTGATCCCCAGCCAGCAAGGTCGGCGGCGTCACACCATCGAGCACCCAGGCCTGCCGCACCTGCCGGCAATCCGGGCTGCCTTCGGGCATGGGCTGCCCCAGGGGCCAGCAAATACGCGCCACCCCCACGGCCGGCGGCGCGGCCGCCGCCATCTGGCGCGCCAGGCTCGCTCCCTCGCGATGCGCCAACCGGTGTACCTGGAACAACAGGGGCGCAGCCGCTGCCTGCCCGAACTGCCCGGCCACCGGGGCGCCATCCGGCCGCCCGACCCACACGCCGATCAGATAGCGCGGCCCCACGCCAACAGCCCAGGCATCGCGAAAGCCGTAACTGGTCCCGGTTTTCCAGGCCAGGGCATTGGCATCGACAGGCGCTTGATCCGGCGCCAGGCGGCCGCTCAGTACCTGCCGGGTAATCCAGGCCGCGCCGGGCGATACCAGGCGGTGTTCGCGCAAGGGCTCATCGGCAGCAAAGCGCGGCGCCGCCATGCGGCCACCGCGGGCATAGATGCTGTACGCCGCCACCAGCTGCTCCAACGAACTGCCCGCTCCGCCCAGAATCAGCGACAGATTCGGCACGGCCTGCGCCGGCAAACGCAAAGGCAGCCCGGCTTCCCGTAACTCCCCGGCAAAACGGGCCGGCCCGTAAGCCTCCAGCAGCTGCACCGATGGCAGATTCAGTGACCGCGACAAGGCCTCTGCCGCCGACACGGGACCGGAAAAATCCGCGGCAAAATTCTGCGGACGATATTCGCCGTAATGGCGCGGTACATCCTGCAGCAAGGACGACGAGTGAATCAGGCCCTCATCCAGGGCCATCGAAAACAAAAAGGGTTTCAAGGTCGAACCCGGTGAACGCGTCGCCGTCACCATATCCACCTGGCCATTGCGCGCCACATCCAGAAAATCCACCGATCCTGCATAGGCACGCACGGCCATGGTGTCATGCTCGATCACCAGCACTGCCGCCGACACCCGTGGCGGCAACGAGGCCTTCCAGCGCTGCATGGCCTGCTCGATACGCAATTGCAGCATGCCGTCTATGGTGGTGCGTATGACCGGCGCGGCGCCCGGCTGCTGCACGAGCCGGCGTGCCAGCAGTGGCGCCGCCTGAGGCCTGGGCAGGAAAAACAGATAGACGGGCTCTGCCAGCGCTTCATCGACCTGGGCCTGGCTCCAGATGCCCTGCTCGGCCATGCGTTGCAGAACCTTGTCGCGCGCCTGCCTTGCCAGCTCGGGATGGCGGTCAGGCCGCAAGCGGCTGGGCGCCTGCGGCAAAACGGCCAGCAGCGCGGCCTCGGCCCGGCTCAAATCCGCCGGGGACTTGCCTAGATACGTCCAGCTGGCCGCCGCGACCCCTTCCAGCACGCCGCCAAAGGGCGCACGGTTCAGGTACAGCTCAAGAATCTCTTCCTTGGAAAAATGCCACTCGAGCTGTAGCGTGCGCCAGACCTGGCGCAGCTTTCCGGATAGGGTACGGGGATGCGGATCCAGCAAGCGCGCCACTTGCATGGAAATCGTGCTGCCGCCCGACACCACCCGCCCATACCGCAGATTCAACCAGCCCGCGCGCCCCAATGCCACCGGATTGATGCCAGGATGCTGCCAGAACCAGCGGTCTTCATACGCCAGCAAGGCCTCGACATAATAGGGAGAAATGTCTTCCCGCGTGGCGGCATAACGCCACACCCCGTCGGCATCGGCAAAGCGCCAAAGCGGTGTGCCATCCTCGGCCAGCACCACTCGTGCCGTTTCAGCCGACGGCAAGGGCAAGGGGAAACAGCGATCAGCCAGCCAGAGCAGGCCGGCCACCAACAGCAGGCCGGCCGCCAGCCAGCCACCACGACGCCACCAACGGCCTGTCAGTGCAAGCTTCACCGTGCAGCCATCCGCCCAAACCGGCGGCGGCCGCACCGCCCCTCAGACGGCCAATCCGCCAGCGCCCCGGCTGCTGCTGCCTTCATGCCATGCCAACCGGTCAGGGCTTGATGGTCATACGCCCCGGCGCTGCCCCCAGGCCATTGCGCGAAGGCGTGTACATCGACTCGACAAAGGGTGGCGGCACCAGATAGGTGCCCGGCGTCACCGCGCGCGCCAGATACAGCAGCTTGGTATTGCTGTTCTGGAACAGCGGCAAGGCAGCCACATAGCGATCATCGCGGTATTCCTGATGCGTAATGCGCGTCTGCATCGCTGCTTGCCAGAGATCACTGACCTGCCCGCCCGCCTGTTCAAGACTGGCGGACGCGTTCGCCAGATTCTGGTTTTCCGGCTCCAGCCCGGCGGGCAGCAGATCCACCACCAGGGCATCAGGCACGTAAACATCCGCACGCACGGTGATAGACACCAGAATCAATTCCCCGCTGCGTACATTGGCCAGATTAATCGGCCGGCCTTCCATATCCAGGTACTGACGCTGGATGGCGATCCCGTTGTTCTGCGCCTGCGGCACCGTGTTCGGATAGCCACGCAGCGTCAGGCTGGCGTACAGCTCGGTCTGCCCGTCATTGCGCAGCGTCAGCGAGTTTCCAGCCAGATCGGCCGCCGGCACCATGATGCCGCGCGCCCGATCCGAAGAAATCGTCTCGCTGGTGCTGCCCGCTTCCCAGGTTGCCGTCCAGCGCGGCTGGGCCGATTGATCCAGGCGCACCGCTGCCAGCAGCAGCGCCGCACGCTCCTGCGTCGAAAGCCAGCGCTTGGCGTGCATCAGTTCCGCCACCGACAGCAACAATTGATTGCGCTCTGCAGGCAAGGCATCTTCTTCCAGCATCAATTGCAGGATGGCGGCGCTATCGCGCAGCTGGCTGCCATAATCGTTCAGCCAATAATTGTCCGGACGCTGCTTGCCCAGGGCTTCGCGCAAAGCGGTTTCACCGCGCTTGCCGTCACCCATGGCAATCAATGCCAGCCCCAGATGCGCCAGGGGCAGGCCCGACAGGGACACATCCCGCCGCTCGAACAAAGCGCGCAACCCGGCCAGCGGCACCTGCTTGCTGCGTGCCAATACCGACCCGGCATAGGCGCGCACGGCGAAGATGGCATGAGCGGGTCGTTCCGAAACAAAATCCAGGCCGACATTGCCATCCGTCAGATAGGATTGCAGTTTGCGGGTCGCCTGCTCCAGCGCATCGGCCGGCACCGCATGACCCTGGGCCTTGGCGCGCAGCAGGAAGTCGGTCGCATAGACCGTCACCCAATGCGCTTCCGGCGATTCCCCGCTCCACAGGCCGAACGATCCATCTGCCCGCTGCATGGACAACAGGCGCTGGATACCGATATCCACCGATTTGCGGCGCTGCTCGTCTGCTTCGCCCTGTACCCCCAGGCGCTTGAGCGCAGCCTGATCGAGATACAACGAGGCATACAAGCCGCTGACCGTCTGCTCGGTGCATCCATACGGATAGGCAATCAGCTCACCGATCTGCTCGGCCACGTTCAATGGCGGCTGCGAGGAAATATCCAGCACGGCCTGCAGGCCGCCCTCCTGCCAGCCACCCTCCATATCAGCGGGCAAGGTCCAGGCCTCGCCTGCGACCGGAATCACCGTCCGGAACCGGCGCGTCTGCGCCGGCACGGCCGGACGGATGCCGATCTGCCAATCGCGCGTCAGCGTACTGTCGGCGGCATCCGGTAGTTTCAGGCCACTGACCTTGACCGTAATCGTGCCCTGGCCGAAACCACCCACGGCCTTGATAGGCAAATCCAGCGTCCGTTTGGCGCCATTTTCCAGCTTGAGCCGGGTGCCCTTGGCACGTTCGGCATCTGCCGCCAGCGAACCGGTGAATGTCAGGCTGACATCCAGGTCCTGGGCCGCGCCGGACAGATTGTGCAAATCCAGCGCCAGTGTCGTGCGATCGCCGCCCGCCAGGAAACGCGGCGCGGCCAGTTCAGCCACCAAAGGCGCGGACACAATCGTTGCGGCCTCGCCCGAGCCATAGGAAGCGTCGTTCCAGACCTGGGCCATGACACGCAATTCGCCATTGAAATCCGGGACATCCACATTGACATCCACATAACCCTCGGCATTGGTCACGACCGGCGCGGCCAGCAGCGACACCAGCCGGACGGTGGTCAAAGGCGGCAGGCCGCCGGGCGTGGAAGAGGCATCGCCGCCAAATGCCAGCGAGGCCTGACGGAAATTACCGCCTTCGATCAAACGGCCATAGATATCCATCTGATCGACACCGTAGCGCTTGCGGCCAAAGAATGCCGTGTAGGGATCCGGCGTCTTGAACTCGGTGATATTGAGGATACCCACATCCACGGCGGACAGCAGCACATGGGTATTGGCGACCGGCTTGCCCTGTTCGTCCTTGACCTGCACGCGTGTGCTCAGCGTGCGTTCGGGACGCATCTGCGCCGGCGCGTCCAGCGTCACGCTCAGCTTGCGGTCTTCGCGCGACAGCGGCAGATACAACACCCCAACGGCGCGCTTGGGTGTCTGCAGGGTTTTCCGTTCGCCAGGGCGCACGACCAGCGCACTGATATACAAATCATGGCGATCCCATTCACGTGCCACGGGAATGTCGAATACCTTGCCTTCAGCCGGTACATCTATGGCCTGCCACCACAGCGGGCCTTCGGACGACTCCACCAGCAGGTAGCCGCTGCCGGCCACGGGTGGCGCCACCGTGACCTTCGCCACCTCACCGGCGCGATAGGCGGCTTTGTCCAGCGTCAGTGCCACCTGGTCGGGACGCACCACCCCCAGGCCTTCGCCCGTATCCTGCCAGCGGTAGCCCGCCCAGAAACGTTCGCTGGAAACCAGGCCCGTCACCGGGTCTTCCACTTCCACCCGGTAGGGCCCCCACTCTACCAGGAAGCCTATCTGGGCCGCCTGGCCTGCGGCCACATCCAACTTGCGTTCATCAACGACAAAATGTTTTTCGTCATAGCGATAGCCCCAGCCATCGCTGCCGCCGTAGGTCCAGTAGTAGTCCCGGCGCTCGCGCACCAGACGCACGATCAGATCCTTGCCCGCCAGGCGCTTGCCCTCCCGGTCAGCCAGGACAACGCTGAACTCCGCCAGGCTGTCCATGTCCACACTGTCATCACTATCTGCATTGATGATCCGCACGCCCGGCAGCTGATCCGCCGGCCAGACTGCAACCGACTGACGCCGCGTCACCGGGCGGCCGCCGGTTTCCTGGACGCTGGCCTGCAGGGTCACCTGCAAGGGCGAACGGGCCTCGCGCCACAGGGAGGGCTGGGAAATGACAGAGGTGCCATCATCGTCCAGCACCGAAGGTTCCAGCTCGATCGTCTGGGTCAGGCCGGTTTCATCAACACGGCCAAAGTGATACCCCGGCAAGGCCGCCACGGCCTCGCGCAGGGGAGCTACATAGATCTGCCCGGACAGGCGATTGCCGCCAGCAGGCGCACCATACAGATAGCGCGCCTCGATGCCGAAATCGACTTCATCGGCTGGCTGCAGGAGATCCGCCGGCTCTTCCAAGGCCAGGCTGATACGCTCCGGCATGAAATCCTCGACATGGAAGGTGTAGGTATGCAGCTCCTCGTTACCGGTACGCGCCTGCACCGTCCACAAGCCCGCCTGGACATCCGAGGGCAAGGCCAGATCACGCTGGTACAGACCGCCGCTGTCGGCGGTCCAGGTAAAGCGCAGGCGCACATTGCCGTCCGGCTGCATGACTTCGACCGCCACCGGTTGCGCTGGCACCGGCTTGCCATCCGCATTGCGCAGCAAGGCATTGATCGGCACCGTCTCCCCAGGGCGATACAGGTCGCGCGGACCGAACATGAAGAAGTTCAGGCTGCCGGCAGGCGGACCCTGCACCTTGAATTCGGACAGATCCAGCACGGAGGTCGCCAGACGCAGCAAAGTGGTCTGGCCGTCACGGTGAGCCATGACCAGGCGGGCTTCCTCTTTCTGCGGCAATTCCAGCATGCCATGACTATCGGTACGGCCGCTGGCCAGTACCTTGCCATCCTTGTCATGCACCGAGACATCCACGCCCGATTGCGCTTTGCCGCCGGCCAGCGCCTGGGTGAGCACCAGCATACGATCCTGGTAGCGGCGCACCGACAGGCCGATATCACTCAGGCTGAACAGCGTAACCGGCAAGGAATACTGATAGCTGCCCGCCTGCTGCATCACGGCGAAATAGACGCCAGGCTGCTTGAGCGGCTCGATATTGCCGAGCGGCAGCAACACGGTTTCGCGAATATTGGGCTTGGTATTCAGATCGAAGCGGCCCGAATACACCAGGTCGGCACTTTTGGTCAGGCTATTCGCGTCCCAGATATCCATGCCGCCGCGCACACCGCCATACTCCAGCACCGACACCAGGTCTTCCGGATGAACCCGGAAGAAATCGACATTCACCTTGTCCACGTTCAGCGCCATCACAGGCAAGCCATCGACCAGCTCAGTCGGCAACAGCGAACCGCTGGAAGCAAACCCCACTACCGGGTCGGCATCGCGCGTCTTGATCTGCTGCGTGTTGTCGTGCTCCAGGCGCGTCCCGCCCAGACTGGACAGCCCGGACGCCACCGTGACATCCAGGGTACGGCGTGGCGCCAAAGGCCCCAGCGTGGCCGTCATCAGGTTGTGGGAAAGGTTCCAGGCGCCATCGACCTTGCCGCTGTTCTGATCTACGACGCTCAGATAGTTCGCCAGCTTCTGCTGCGGATCCAGCGGCACGGAAAATGTCACCGACAGCGTTGCGCCGCCATCCTGCTGGATTTCAGAGATATCCAGCACCTCCAGCTTGCGCCCGGCATAGACGCGTGCCAGTTCGGCGCGTTCTTCTGCCGTCAGGGCACCTTTCTGCGCCGGGGCAGCGCCAGCAGCCGTCGTGGGCGCGGCGTCGGCCGCCGCACTGGCCGGCGCCGACGGCGCACTGCTCTCGGGCGTACGGTCGCAAGCGGCCAGAATCAATAACGACAGGGCTACAGCAAGCGTCCTGAGCGACATGGCGGGCAATTCCAGAAAAAGAAGGAGATCCAGTTTCTGGCCGCCATGGGCGGCCAGAAATCAGGAGCGACAGGAAGTCATCAATTCACGCCAGCAGCATTCGCCTGCTGGTCGGCATGGTAGGAAGAACGAACCATGGCGCCGACGGCAGCATGGCTGAAGCCCATGTCATACGCCTCGCGCTCGAACATGGCGAAGACATCCGGATGCACATAGCGCAATACCGGCAGGTGATGCTCGGAAGGCTGCAAATACTGGCCGATGGTCAGCATATCGACGTTGTGCTCACGCATGTCACGCATGACCTGCAGGATTTCCTCGTCGGTTTCCCCCAGGCCCAGCATCAGGCCGGACTTGGTCGGGATGTGCGGCTGGCGTTCCTTGAACTGGGCCAGCAGCTTGAGCGAGTGCATGTAGTCGGAGCCCGGGCGCGACTGGCGGTACAGGCGCGGCACGGTTTCCAGATTGTGGTTCATGACATCCGGCGGCGCGATATCGAAGATATCCAGCGCGCGCTCCAGGCGGCCACGGAAATCCGGCACCAGCACTTCGATGCGCGTATTGGGCGACAGCTCACGGATACGCTGGATGCACTCGACAAAGTGCGCAGCACCGCCATCGCGCAGGTCATCGCGGTCCACCGAGGTGATGACCACGTAGGAGAGCTTCATGGCGGCGATGGAACGCGCCAGGTTCAGCGGTTCATTGACGTCCAGCGGATCGGGGCGGCCATGGCCGACATCACAGAACGGGCAGCGCCGGGTGCATTTGTCGCCCATGATCATGAAGGTCGCCGTGCCCTTGCCAAAGCACTCGCCGATATTCGGGCAGGAGGCTTCTTCACAGACCGTGAACAGATTGTGTTCACGCAGGATCTTCTTGATTTCATAGAAGCGCGAACCGGGCGTCGCCGCCTTGACGCGGATCCACTCCGGCTTTTTGAGCCGCTCGACAGGCACGATCTTGATAGGGATACGTGCCGTCTTGGCCTGCGACTTCTGTTTCTGGGTGGGGTCGTACACCGGCTGCGCTGCACCAGCGGCAGCCGGCACGGCGGTGTTGACGGTTTCTGCGGATTGGCTCATGCGTCGGATCTTTTGCAGTGCAGCAAGCAAATGGCCGCACCGCGCAGGAAGAAAGAGGAATATCGCCAGTTTACTACCCCTGGCCGGCGATACCAGCCCCGGGGATCGTTACACAAGATTATAAGGCCATTCCCGCCAGCGGCCGCCCCGGCGCCGGGTGTCATGCATGCAAGCTCTGCCACAGGCTGAGGGCCAGTTCATCGCCCGCTGCCTGGATCTCGCGCCGAACCCCGAAATGCGCCAGATCCACGGTACGCAATCCGGCGTAGCCACAAGGGTTGATACGCTCGAAAGGCGCCAGGTCCATCGCCAGATTCAAAGATACACCGTGATACGCCCTGCCATTGCGTATCTTCACGCCCAGCGCTGCCACCTTGCCCACATTGGCTGCGGGCTGGCCTGGCAAGGCTGGCAACGGCGGCTGGCCATCCAGCGGCACATAAATACCCGGCGCCCCTGCCTGCCGGCAAGCGTCTGAAACGCCCCAGCGCGCCAGGACATCCAGCACCCCCTGTTCCAGCCGGTAAACATAGTCCCGCACATGAATGCCCGCGCGACGCAGGTCGAACAACACATAGGCCATCAACTGCCCGGGGCCGTGGTAAGTAACCTGCCCGCCCCGGTCGCACTGCACCACCGGAATGTCGCCAGGACACAACAAATGCTCCGGCTTGCCGGCCTGCCCCAGCGTATAGACCGGCTCGTGTTCGGTCAGCCAGATTTCGTCAGGGGAGCCGGCATCGCGCATGTCGGTATAACTGCGCATGGCCTCCCAGACCGGAAGATACGCTACCGGACCGGGCAGGCGCCGCGTCATGCATTCGGGGACGACGAGGCCGCCAGCCCCTGAAGGCGCTGCCGATGCTGCCGCGACTTCGTGCATCACAGCAGATAGACCACCATGGGATGCCCGTGCAGGGCGCGGTACAGATTGTCGAGCTGCTCACGCGAGTTCGCCCGTACGGTGAAGGTCAGCCCGACGTAATTGCCCCCGCTGCTGGCGCGCTTCTCTACCGTCGCAGGGTCAAAATCGGGGGCATGCTCAAGCACGACTGCGCTCAGCAGGTCTTCCAGTTCAGGGTGCTGGCGGCCCATCACCTTGATGGGAAAATCCAGCGGGAATTCAAGAGCAGGTTGCTGCGGGGTCGTCATGACTACGGCTCCAAAATAATTTCAATCGGCTTGAACCGGCGCTTGCGCCATCAAAGCCTCGATACGGGCATCATACGCCTGCGCCAAGCGGCGGAATACCGGGCCGGGCGTGCCTGCGCCCACGGCCACGCCGTCACGCTGCAGGACGGGCAGAACTTCCTTGCTGGCGGACGTCAGCAGCAACTCGTCGGCGGCCTCCACTTCTGCCCGCGTGAGATCGCGGGCCTCGAAGGCAATCCCGGCTTCCTGCGCCAGCTCGACCATCAGCCCATAGCGTATGCCTTCCAGCAACCGTGGCCCCAGCGGCGGCGCCAGCAAGGTGCCATCACGCACCACCCAGGCATTGCACGAGGAGGCCTCCGTCAGCAAGCCATCGCGATACTGCAGCACTTCGTCCACCCCGGCATCCACTGCGGCCTGCTTGGCCAGGACATTGCCCAACAGAGAAATCGACTTGATATCGCAGTGCAGCCAGCGCTCGTCGGTAATGCTGACCACCGCCAGCCCGCGCTCCCGCGTTGCGGCATCGGGCCGCTTGAACGGGGTGGCCATGGCAAAGACGGTCGGCGCCGGTGCGGGCACCGGGAATGGATGGTCGCGACGCGCCACGCCACGCGTCACTTGCAGGTACACAATGCAATTTTCAGCTGGCTGACGGGCGATCAGGGTGTGGACGATCTCACGCACCCCTTCCATGCCCATAGGCAGTTCCAGCCGGATCGCCGCGAGGCTGCGGGCCAGACGCGCCAGATGTTCGTCCATCCGGAACGGGCGGCCACGGTAAGCGGGCACCACTTCATAGATGCCATCGCCAAAAATGAAGCCTCGGTCCAGGACGGAAATCTTCGCTTCCCCGACAGGCAGGTACGCGCCGTTCAAATAAGCCAGGGTATCGGCTGCCATGCCAGGAATCATCGCTACTCCTCGCGGCCTTTCCTGCCGCGCCAACGGAAACGGGCCGCGGCAAACTGCCGCGGCCTCGCAGGGGATACCGGAATATCAAAGCAGCACGGCCGCCTCGGCCTCCGGTAAACAGCGGCGCGGGCCCCTTCCTGCCCGCACCTGCCGTCACTGGCTGACTCAGTCGAACCAGGACTTGACGTTATCGACCATACGACCAAAGAAGCCGGCACGTTCAACGTCCTGCTTGACCACCAGCGGCGCAGTCGTCAGCACCTTGTCGTCCAGCGACAGCGAAACGGTACCGATTTCCTGGCCCACATGCAGCGGTGCCAGCAAGGGATCCGGACGCGCGGCAACAGGTTTGACGTCCTGGGCGCGGCCACGCGGCACCGACAGCCACAGCGGCTCTGCCGTCCCCAGCTGCACCGTATCTTCCTTGCCTTCGCGCACCGGCACCACCAGGTTAGCGCTGTCGTCGGCAAACACCTTCACGGTATCGAAGTTCTGGAAGCTCCAGTTGAGCAGCTTCAGGCTTTCCTCGGCACGGGCGGCATCGCTGTCCGTTCCCACCACGACGGTCAGAATGCGGCGGTCGCCACGCATGGCGGTGGCGATCAGGCAGTAACCAGCAGCATCCGTGAACCCCGTTTTCATGCCATCGACCGACGGATCGGCCCACAGCAGGCGGTTGCGATTGGGCTGCGTGATGTTGTTGTAGGTGAATTCGCGCTGTTTGTAGAAGCCGAAATACTGGGGATAGTCACGGATCAGCGCCGTCGCCAGCGTTGCCAGATCCCGCACCGTCGTAATGTGCTGCGGGTTGGGCAGGCCGGTGGCGTTCATGAAATGGCTGGCATTCATGCCCAGGCGCTGCGCTTCCTTGTTCATCAGGTCAGCGAATACCGTTTCGCTGCCCGCCACGGTTTCGGCAATGGCGACAGAAGCATCATTGCCGGACTGAACGATCATGCCCTGCAACAATTCGTTGAAGGTCACCGGCTTGCGCGGTTCGATGAACATGCGCGAACCGCCGGTTTTCCAGGCCTGTTGCGATACCGCGACCTGTTGCTCAGGCGTCACGCGCTTTTCATCCAGCGCAGCAAAGGCCAGATAGGCCGTCATGACCTTGGTCAGCGATGCGGGCTCGACCTGCATGTCGGGCTGTGACGCAGCCAAGACCTGGCCGCTGGTCACGTCAATGGTGATCCAGGCGCGCGCGGCGATCACCGGCGCAGGAATGGACGACAGCTCGGCCACTGCCGCCGGGGCGCCGGGCGCCTGTGCCGCAGTGGTCTGGGCCGTGGCCAGCAGTGGCGCAGCGGCCAGCGCCAGCGTCACCAGGGTACGCCGCACGGGACGCCATGGGGATTTCTTGTGAAAAGCAGCTGTCATGGATAAAACACGGAAAAACGAATCCGGCGCCAGGCACCAGGCCAACGGCCTGTAAATACCCGCCCCGGATGGGGTTCAGGGTGGAAGCGGTTATTGTCTCACCTTCCCGCCAGCGCAAGAAAGCAAACGGCGGAAACCCTCTGTAACGACACAGCAACCGCAGGCGTAGCTCAGGTATAGAGCGGATGTAGCAGGGATATTGCACACTTGGCGTGTGACCCGACAATACCGGGCAAAGTTCCGGCGCCCTGCCGTTTCAGCCGCACAAGCGGGCAATATGCGCTTCCGCCAGGCTGCGCAGGGTAATCAAGTGCCCGTGAAAGAAATGCCCCGCACCCGGCACCACCATCACCGGCACGCCCTCGGGCCGCAGCCAATCGAACACTTCCGCCAAGGGCACGACATCGTCCACTTCGCCATGCACCAGCAAAGTCCGGTCCAGCGGCACCCGGCGCGGCTGTTCCTGCCCTTCCAGGGGAAAACGCGCCACTGCCGGACCGGCCAGCAGCAAAGCATCCGGCATGCGCTCGCGCTGTGCAAAGGCATCATAGACATGCGCTGCCACCGCCGTGCCGAAAGAAAACCCGCCCAGCGCCCAGGCGCCGGCAGCGGCCTCCGGATAGCGCTCATGGAACTGTTCAACCAGCGCGATCATGTCGCGCGTTTCGCCACGGGCATGATCGAAACTGCCTTCCGACTGCCCCACCCCGCGAAAATCCGGGCGTACGGCCACCAGCCCGCGCTGGTTCGCCGCACGCGCCATCGTCGTCACCACCTTATTGCCGCGCGCACCGCCATGCAGAGGATGCGGATGCAACACCAGCGCCCAACCCCGCACCTCGCCATCCGGCCAATCCAGTGCGCAATCTATGCGCCCGGCCTCGCCTTCGAATATGACGGTTTCCGTCCTTGCTGCCATGGTTCGTCCTCCTGTTCCCGCCAATGGGAATCCATACAGGCCAGATCATACCGGCGCAGCCGCGCGACATACAGGCCGGGCAGGCTGCCAGGCGCCGCTTTCGCCCGCCCAGCAGGCGGCCGCAGACAATTCCTATAAAATCGCCGCCATGAGTATGCCCACCGCCCTCTTTTCCCTGCCTGCCGCCGCAACGCTGCAATCTCAACTGGCCCCCAGGCTGGCTGACTTCGGCATGCTGCGCTGGGTCGAGGAGACCGGCTCGACCAACGCCGACCTGATGATGCAAGCCCGCGAAGCGCAGGCGCCCGCCCTGCCCTGGCTGCTGGGCGCGCATTTGCAGGTACAGGGCCGCGGCCGCGCCGGTCGCCCCTGGAATGCTGCGCCTGGCGCAGCACTGATGCTGTCCTGTGCGTTCGAGACCACGGCCGCGCCCGCCCTGCTGCCCAGCCTGTCCCTGGTTGCCGGCATTGCCGCCTGCGAAGCGCTGCGGCGCCACGCAGGTGACAATGCCGGCCAGGTGCTGATGAAATGGCCCAACGACCTGCAATACGGCGACGCCAAGCTGGCCGGCATTCTGGTGGAAACCACCCGCCAGCCGGCCACCGGGCAACGCATCGTCGTGATGGGCATGGGCCTGAACCTGCGCGACGCCGCCGCCATCAGCCAGCATTTCTGCCGTGCCGTCGCGGATTGGGGCCAGGTCATAGGTTCCGTGCCAACCTGTTCCCAGGATTGGCTGAACATGGCAAGCACGCTCGCGGCGGATATCGCGCGCGCCTGGCAAAACGCCATACGCTTGCATGCCACCGAAGGCTTCCAGCCGTTCCTGGCGCGCCACGCCAGCATGGATGCCCTGGCGCAACGCCCGATCAATGTCCTGGAAGATGGCCGCCTGCTGCTTGCGGGAACCGCCTCGGGGCTGGACGACCTGGGCCGTCTGCAGGTCCGCCACGATCAGGGCGTCACCGCCATTACCGTCGGTGAGATTTCCGTCAGGGCTCAGGCATGAAATTATTGATAGATGCCGGCAACACCCGGATCAAGCTCGCCGCCTGGAGCGCGCCCGACGGCCGGGCCAGGGATGTGCTGTCACTGGCCCACGAAGATATTCCCACCGTCCTGCCCGGCTGGCTGGCGGCGCAGCAAGCGCCGTTCCGGCAAGCCTGCGGCGTCAATGTGGCCGGCACGGCCCTGGGGCAACGCCTGACGGCCACCCTGGCCGACGCCGCCTGCACCCTGGCATGGCTCAAGCCCACCGCCAGCGCGCTCGGGCTGCAAAACGGCTATGACACGCCGGAACAATTGGGCGCCGACCGCTGGGCGGCCCTGCTGGGCATCTGGCACAAACACCGCCAGAGCGGCGCGCCCCTGTTGCTCGCCACCTTCGGCACGGCCACCACCATTGATGCCATCCACCCGGATGGCAGGTTTCTCGGCGGCCTGATCCTGCCCGGCGCAGCCATGATGCGGCGCAGTCTGGCCCAGGGGACAGCCCAGCTACCGCTGGCCTCAGGCGATCTGCGCCCTTTCCCCACCAATACCCATGATGCGATTTCCAGCGGCATGGCAGCGGCGCAGGCAGGTGCGGTCCTGCGCCAATGGCTGACGCTGCGCGAGCACTGCCGCGCCACCCCTCAGCTGTTCGTCTCAGGTGGCAACTGGCCCCAGTTGGCCGGCGAAGTGGAAAAACTATTACAAGACCTGGCCCAGCTGGCCGGCCTGGCGCCCATCGTGCCTCAAGCCGTTCCGCATGCCGTGCTGGACGGCCTGGCCTATCTGGCCGGCCACGCCTGCCTCCCGGCCACCCCGCAGACGGCGGACTGATCGCCCCCCGAAGGCCAATCAACAACCGCAAGGGGCGTTACGCCCCGCCTGCTCAGCGCGCCAGCCCCAGTGCGGCCATCATGCGCCCCGTGGCGCCGGTATGACTATCGGCCCAGTGCCGCGCACGGGCCGCCATGGCGGTACGGCGCGCGTCGTTACAGACCAGATCCCAGGCCAGGCGTACGGCCGCGTCGGCATCCCCTGCCCGCAGACAGGCGCCACAGGCCAGTGCGTCTTCCACCGCATCCTTGAAATTGAAGGTATGCGTGCCCACGATAACAGGCGCGCCCGCCAAACAGGCTTCGATCAGGTTATGCCCCCCCATGGGCTCGAAACTGCCCGCGACGATCGCCACATCTGCCGCGGCATAGAAAAACGGCAGTTCTCCCATGGAGTCTCCCAGCAGCACCGCCGTCTCCAATCCCGGCAAGGGAACTTCTTCGCTGGCGCTGCGCCGCAAATAGGGCAACTCCCGCTCCGCCAGAATGGCAGCCGCCGAATCGAAACGCTGAGGATGCCGAGGCACCAGGACAAACAGACAGTCCGCCGCCTGCAGATGGGTGCGCCGCAAGGCGGCTATCGCCTGCGCCATCAGTACGTCCTCGCCTTCCCTAGTGCTGGCGATCAGAATGACCGGCCGCCCCAGGCGGATACGCCATCCCCGGCCTGCCTGCAACTGGCGTGGCGGCACCTGCTGATCGAACTTGAGATTTCCCACCACCTGCACATTCCTGGCGCCTGCCAGCGCCAGGCGCCCGGCGTCGGCTTGCGTCTGCGCCAGCACCGGGGCCAGCCCTCGCAAGGCAGGACGGATCAACCAGGCGAACCGGCGCGCCTGGCGCAGGGACTTGCCGGAAAAACGGGCACTGGCCAATGCCATGGATACCCCTTGCCGACGCGCCGCTGCCAACAGGTTCGGCCAGATTTCCCGTTCGATCAGAATCCCCTGGGCCGGCTGGTGATAGGCCAGAAAACGGCGTGTCGCGCCCAGGAAATCATAAGGCACCCAGGTTTGCTGCAACTGCCCCGAAGCGATGGCAGCCGCAAACAGGCGCTCCCCTTCGGCCCGACCGGTTGCCGTCATATGCGTGAGCAACACTGGATGGCCGGCATCCAGTATCTGCTGTATCAACGGTTGTGCTGCCCGCGTTTCACCGACACTGACGGCATGCACCCACTGCGCACCCGTGCGCGCCGGCGCAGGCTGGCCACGATACCAGCCGAAGCGCGCAGCCCCCAGGACTTCCCAGCGACCGCCAGCGCGGCGGCCGCGCCGCGCCAGCATCAGCCAGACCAGCGGGGCCAACAGATACAGCAACAGGCTGTAGGCCAGACGAGCCAGGCACTCCACACTGGTTTCCGAGCCTTGCGGCGCATCGGGCAAGCGGCCGTCCCGCGGCTGTGCTGCCGCGCCGGCAGCCGCAGGCGCCGGCTTGTCCGGACTGACCGTGCCGGCTTCCACAACCGGCGCAACCTTCGTGGCGGCATCGGCCTGATCGGGCTGTACGGGCACCTGGGGCGCTGAATGAATATTGCCTCGCGGCCCTTCGGCCTGTGGGCCTGGACCTGCGCTTGGGCGCGTGCTCATGACATCTCCGGATTAAATCGGCAGGCTCACTGCCGGCCCCATTGCTTGCTCGATGGCGCGCCGCACCGCTTCATAATCCGGCGGCTGG
The DNA here is from genome assembly GCF_965139615.1 of Kerstersia similis. NCBI lineage: Bacteria > Pseudomonadati > Pseudomonadota > Betaproteobacteria > Burkholderiales > Alcaligenaceae > Kerstersia > Kerstersia similis. The sequence goes on along the minus strand of NZ_CBCSIQ010000009.1, from coordinate 47,633 downwards.
CCTTTGTCGCCCAGGCTGGCGGTATAGGCAGTGCCTACCAGCCCACCCCGTCTGGGCGTGGAATCCGTATAGATTCCGATGGTCGGGCGTCCCAATGCGGCTGACAAATGCGTCAAGCCGGTATCCAGGCCCAGCATCACCCTGGCGCCAGCCTGCAGCTGCGCCACTTCCGTCAGGCCCATGCGAGGCAGAACCGTCACGCCTTCCACCCCCTGCACCAGCGCCTGCGCCCATTCGAACTCCGCCTTGCTGCCTGATACCACCCGCAGCTGCAGGCCGGCCTGACGCAACTGGGCAAACACCCGATGCCAATTGGCATCGGCCCAACGCTTTTGCGGACGGCTGGCCGAAGGCATGATCACGGCATAGGGCGCTTCGCGCTGCTCGTAGGCCTCGACAAACGAAGCCGGTGGCTCAGGCTTGACCAGAAAACGCGACAAACCGAAATCCGGCGCGGCCTCCAGGCCATAGCCGAATGCCTTGGCACCCAGCTGGCGCTGCCGCAATACACCGGGCTGCCAGAACTCGATTCGATGTTTCACATCGTAGAACAGCGACGCCAATGGCTCGCGCGCGGATTTCCAATCCAGGCCATGCCGCCGCCCTTGCGTCTGGCGCACGACCCAGACCGTCTTGAGCATGCCCTGCATATCCAGCACCACATCGTAGTGATGCCGCCCCAGGCGCTCATGCAGGGCTTCGCGCTCTGCCTTGACCTCAGGCGCCCACCAGTTCTTGCGCCAACGCCTGTGGGCCACCTTGATCACTTCATTGACGCCCGGATGCCAGGCCGGGATCTCGGCAAACGCCTCTTCCGCCACCCAATCTATCGTGGCGCCAGGGAAATGACGCTGAATATCCGAAACTACCGGCAGCACGTGAATCATGTCCCCCAGGGACGATGTGCGCACTAGAAGAATACGATTCATGCAGTTTCCGGCCGTGCAAAAAGGCCTCCTCACCACACGCCAGGCAGGCCGCTCTCAACCAGCGTCCGGGCCCGGGCATGGCCCGGCGGCAAAAAACAGGAATTCAACCACGCTAGCCAGCATGGCAACATTTGAAAACAGGTATGTCTTGCAGTGTACCGAAAAAAACGCTGCATGCAGAACGCAGCGTCTCGACCCTGCCAAGTGGCCGCTTTGCACTCGTACGTCCTGCCTCCGGCACCCGCCCCCTGCCGCCACTGTGGCAGCGGCTGGCAGCCAGGCCCGTACCAGGCCCGCCTGCACGACTCAGGGCAGTTCCAATTCCGTCAGAATCGGCGAATGATCGGATAGTTTTCCCCAGGGCTGCCCGCGCAACACCTTGGCGCTGCGTACAGCAAAGCCGCGCTGATAGATACGATCCAGGCGGAACCAGGGAAACACTGCGGGGAACGTACGCGGTGGCGGCGTCAGGCGCGCGGAGTTGCCCATGCCCAACTGATTGACGCGATGCTCCACGCCGTCAGGCCCCCGACCCTGCCCCCGCAGCGTATTGCTGATGGCGCGCACCGATTCACGCAAGCGCGGCAGGCCGACGCCCTGCGCCCGTGGCGCATTGGCAAAGACTTCGTAAACACCGAGTTGTTCGACAAACAGCGGCGACAGGCTGTTCTGCCAATCATTGAAATCACCCGCGATCAGGAGCGGGGAATCGCCTGGCACCTGGGTCTTGATGCGTTCCATCAAGGCCTGTATCTGCCGCACCCGACTGCCAGCGAACAGGCCCAGATGCACCACGAAACAATGCACTTCATGGCCGCCCAGTTCCACCCGCACATGCAGCAAACCGCGCTGCTCCAGCTTGTGGTCGGAGATATCCTGGTTTTCGTGGCCGATGATGGGATAGCGCGACAACAATGCGTTGCCATGCTCGGAATGATCGCGGATGGCGTTGCGCCCATACGCGACCTGCAGATCCAGGCCTGCCGCCAGAGACTCGTGCTGCGCATCGAGCACCCCGGACAGGTCATTGCGGCCCTGGACTTCCTGCAGGAAGACCAGGTCCGGACTGAGTCCATGCAACCCCAGCCGCAAGTCATAGAGTGATTCCCGACTGCCCAGCGCCGAACGCCCTTTGTGGATGTTGTAGCTGACAACCCGGATCACTGACATGCTCACGCCTCCCGAGGCTTCATAGAGACTGACAGCTTACTTCACTTCTGTCTGACGCAGACGGATATGAAGCTCACGCAACTGCTTTTCATCAACCGCAGACGGTGCTTGCGTCAGCAGACACTGGGCGCGCTGGGTCTTGGGGAAGGCAATCACATCACGGATGGACTCGGCGCCAGTCATCATGGTAACGATGCGATCCAAGCCGAACGCCAGGCCGCCATGGGGCGGCGCGCCATACTGCAGCGCATCGAGCAGGAAGCCGAATTTCTCGCGGGCTTCTTCCGGGCCGATCTTGAGTGCGCTGAACACCTTGCTCTGCACTTCTGCACGGTGGATACGCACCGAACCGCCACCGATTTCCCAGCCGTTCAGCACCATGTCGTAGGCCTTGGCCAGCGCCTTGCCCGGATCGGTTTCGAGCAAATTCTCGTGGCCGTCCTTGGGGCTGGTGAAGGGATGGTGGGCCGCCACGTAGCGATCGTCTTCCTCGTCGTATTCGAACATCGGGAAATCGACTACCCACAGCGGCTTCCAGCCACTTTCGAACAGGCCGTTGTTGCGGCCGAATTCGCTGTGGCCGATCTTGACGCGCAAGCCGCCAATGGCGTCGTTCACGACCTTGGCGCGGTCGGCGCCAAAGAAGATGATGTCGCCATCCTGGGCACCGCTGCGCTTGACCAGTTCGGTCAGCGCGGCATCGTGCAGGTTTTTGACGATGGGCGACTGCAGGCCTTCGCGACCCTTGGCCACTTCATTGACCTTGATCCAGGCCAGACCCTTGGCGCCGTAGATACCGACGAACTGGGTGTAGCTGTCGATTTCGCTGCGCGACAGGGCCGCGCCGCCCGGCACGCGCAGTGCCACGACACGGCTGCCCGGCGCGTTGGCGGCAGCGGAGAACACCTTGAAATCCACATCACGCATCACATCGGTGACATCGGTGAATTCCAGCTTGACGCGCAGGTCGGGCTTGTCCGAGCCATAGCGACGCATGGCTTCGTCCCAGGTCATCGTGGGGAAGCTTTCGGCCAGGTCCACGCCTTGCACCGACTTGAAGACCGAGCGGATCATGCCTTCAAAGATCGCGCGAATCTCGACTTCGTCGAGGAAGGAGGTTTCGCAGTCGATCTGGGTGAATTCAGGCTGGCGGTCGGCGCGCAGGTCTTCGTCGCGGAAGCACTTGGTGATCTGATAGTAACGGTCGAAACCGGCCACCATCAGCATCTGCTTGAAGAGCTGCGGTGATTGCGGCAGCGCGAAGAAGTGGCCGGCGTTCACACGCGAGGGCACCAGGTAGTCGCGCGCGCCTTCCGGCGTGCTCTTGGTCAGCATCGGGGTTTCGATGTCGATGAAGCCCAGGCTGTCGAGGTACTTGCGCACTTCGATGGACACGCGGTAGCGCAGCATCAGGTTGCGCTGCATCTGCGGGCGGCGCAGGTCCAGCACGCGGTGCGTCAGGCGGGTCGTTTCGGACAGGTTGTCATCATCGAGCTGGAACGGCGGCGTCACCGAGGCGTTGAGGATTTCGACCTCGCGGCACAGGATTTCGATTTCGCCGGATTTCAGGTCTTTATTGACCGTGCCTTCGGGGCGGGCGCGCACCAGGCCGGAGACTCGCACGCAGAACTCATTGCGCAGGCGCTCGGCAATGGCAAAGGACTCGACGCCATCGGGATCGAACACCACCTGGGCCAGGCCCTCGCGGTCGCGAAGGTCGATGAAGATCACGCCACCGTGATCACGACGACGATGCACCCAGCCGTACAAGGTGACGGTCTGGCCGAGGTGGTCGCGACAAACCTGGCCGGTGTAGCAGGTACGCATGCGAGGAAACTCCGTGTATGAACGTGTGTGGTTCGGACTGTCCGCCGGGGCGGGCGTGGCGAAATGCGCAGCAGGCCCGGGCGCATGATGCGGCACCCTGGGCGCCGCCACGCTGGCGCCAGCCCCCGCCCAAAGGAGAGGCCAGCCGGAAAAACACGATTTTAGCGTCTTTTGGGCAGGTGGCCGTGACAGACATGGACAAGTCTGCGCCGGCCGCCCTCATCCGGCCTGCAGGCGACGTCGGATTGCGCATGATCTCAGGACAAAGCGCAGCGCCTGGCAGGCCCGCCCTGACGCCGGGCCTGCCAGTTTCAGACCGGCAACAGGAACATGGCTGCGGCCACGGCTGTCGGCACCAAAGCGGACAACAGCAAGCGCCCGGCGGAAATGCTGCCATCCGGGAACGCATGCTTGAGGATGGCATAGCCCGCCGGATTGGGGGCATTGGCGATGACCGTCAGCCCCCCGCCCGTCACGGCGCCTGCCACCAGCATATAGCGCCAGGCATCAGAGGTGCCATCCACCAACGACCCCAGATAGGTCAAGGCCGCATTGTCCGTTACCGCCGTGAGCAGCGTCGCGCCCCAGAACAGCACCTGGGGCGACAGGCCGCCCAGCAGATCCTGCAACCACCATTTCTGCATGCCGCCCAGCACCACCAGGCCAGCCAGGAAAAAGCCCACCATCAGCCCTTCCTTGAGCATCAGCGGCGACTGGAAACGCTTGTAGGCCTGCGTATAGCCCATGAACATCAGGAAGAGGCCCAGGAACACAGCAGGATGGTGGGCCGTCACGACAATGCAGACGAGGAAAGCCAGATGCACCAGCGTGCATATCCAGGGCACCTGCACAGCCTCCTGCTTGCCGGCCTGCACTTCCCCGGCCAGCAGCACCCGGCGGCAGACCAGGGTCAGCAAAATGGCATTGATCACCACGGCCAGCGCGGCACGCCAACCGAAGTGCGCCGCCATGAAAGCGCTATCCCAGCCGAAGGTGGAAGCCACCATCAGGACGGGCGGCGCGGCATAGGAGGTCAGGACGCCGCCGATGGAGACGTTGACGAACAGCACGCCCAGCGTCAGGTACTTGAATCCGGCCTGGCCCGGACGCCGGAAATAGGCGTCGCGCAACAACAGCGCCGCCAGCGTCATGGCGGCAGGCTCGGTAATGAACGACCCGGCCAGGGGGACGGCCGACATGGTGACGAAGAACAGCGCCAGTTCACGCGGCACCGGCAGCAGGCGCGCCAGGGCACGCACCACGACACCCACCAGTTCAATGATGGGCCGGCTGGAAGCCACCACCATGATGACGAACACGAACAGCGGCTCGGTGAAGTTGCGCGTGTCCATGTATTCGATCATCGGACCGGCGCCCTGCAGCGCCGCCATGCCGACCAGAAAGGCAAAGGCCCACAGGCCGAAAACGGCCTCGACCTCGGCGAACATGTGCCACAACCCGGCATGCGGGCCGTTGCGGTGCGCCAGCCGGGCAAATACCGGCACTGAGAAAGTATGAATGATGGCGATGGCGAACAAAGCCGTCGCCAGGATTTCCAGAGTTGAAACCTGCATGGGGGATGATCCGTAATCTATGCCCGCCAAAGCGCGATCGGTCGGCCTGGCCGGGCGGGTTGTCTCTTGTTGTTGGTATGCGCAGGCGGCGCAAGTGCCGCAGACAGATCAGCGGCGCAGATCAGGCGGCCGCAAGCGCCGCGCGCGCCAGAACCCGGCACACGACAGCGTCAACGCCACCACGCGCCCGGGCATGCTGCCGCTGGCGACGGCCAGGGCAATCCGATGCGGCAAGCGTGGGGATACGGGATGGTAACGGCCCGACAAGGCAGTACGGCTGAAGGCAGTACTGTCGAATGGCAGGAAGTGCCGCGCCGGACACGGGCGCGAGAAGAAAAGGGCATTCACGGGCAAGGGCTCACCGGTAAGGTCACGCACGCGATCTCGGACACAGATCACGGACGCAATCACACCGCGTGGCGGCCCGACCAGCGCGTGTTACCTGTCTCGCCGCAAGCCGCGGCTAACACCCTGGTACGTATTCTACCTAGCGCCGCCAGGGATCGCCATCATTTTCCGCCCTTGAACGGGACGATCAGGGTCAACCCCGATCCCCGCCCCAGCCTCCCATCCCGGCGAACCCGGGATCAGGTTTCCCCCAAGCTGGCCCATTCACACGGAACGATCAACAGGGATCCATTAATACGGACCTATTATTTCGAGCTGGCCCACCCCTGCCTGGTGCCGACCAGGCTATTGGTACCAAATGGGAGCGTCTGCCACCGATCGTCCTCCTGATCGCCGTGTCCGCTCAACGCTGCAGCCAGCGGCTGACCCCCTGGGCCGCAACCACGCCGCTGGCAAGGCAGGCGGTCAATAGATAGCCTCCGGTAGGCGCTTCCCAATCCAGCATTTCGCCGGCGCAGAACACACCAGGCAGACGCTGCAACTGGCCATGGCCATCCACTTCCGAGAAGCTGACGCCGCCCGCGCTGCTGATGGCTTCCGCCACCGGCCGCATGCCAGCCAGACGCACCGGCAACCTCTTGATGGCCGCCGCCAATGCCTGAGCGTTCATGAACACATCGGCAGGCAGGCATTCGCGCAGCAAAGCCATCTTCACGCCCTTGAGGCCCAGCCGGCTTTGCAAGTGCGAGGACCAGGAACGCGCCCCACGCGGGCGCGCCACTTCCGCTGCGACCCATGCCGCCTGGCGCTGCGGCAGCAGGTCCAGCCATAGCTGTGCATGCCCCTGCTCCACGAGTTGCTGACGCAAGGCCGCGCCATGAGCGTAGATCAGCCCTCCTTCCAGGCCATAGCGCGTCACCATGCACTCGCCACGGCGCCAGTTCAGTGCTGCCTCAGCCGCGCCGGTATCCGTCGCAGCAGCAACAGCCAGCGCGATATCTTTCAAGGGCTCGCCCGCGTGGCGCTCTGTAAAGTGCGTGCTCCAATCCACCAGGAATCCCGCATTGGCCGCTTGCCAGGGCTCAAGGACAATCCCGCGCTCACGCAAGCAGCCTGCCCAGCTGCCATCCGTCCCCATACGCGGCCAGCTTGCGCCACCCAAAGCCAGGATAACGGCCTCAGCAGTGATGGTGCGTTCGCCCTCCGGCGTGGCAAACCGCAAACTGCCATCACCGGCCCAGCCCAGCCAACGATGCCGCACATGCAGCCTCGCCCCTTGTGCCGCCAGACGCGCCAGCCACGCGCGCAGCAGCGGCGCAGCTTTCATGCCGGCAGGAAACACCCGCCCGGATGATCCTGCAAAGGTTTCCACCCCCAGCCCTTCCGCCCACTGCCTGACCGCAGCCGCATCGAACTGCGCCAGCCAGGCACCAAGCTCTGCCGTCCTGGCGCCATAGCGTTGCACAAATGCGTCGGCGGCCTCCGTGTGCGTCAGGTTCAGGCCACCGCGGCCCGCCAGCAGAAACTTGCGGCCCGGCGACGGCATGGCCTCGTAGATATCCACGGCCACACCCTGCGCGGACAGGCGTTCTGCGGCCATCAGGCCTGCCGGCCCGGCGCCTATGATCGCTACCTGCCCAACACGTGTTTCTGCATTCATCATGATCATCCCGGCAGCCCGCCGCCTGCAGCACCCGGGCCTTGTCCGCACCCCCCAATGGCCACGGAAACCGCGCGATTGTAAACCTGCGCGATGCCGCGCCCGTGCTCCGGCCGGGACAGGCCCATCCGCCCGACACCCATGCCTACTGCGCTGGGTTACGATACCGCCGGATCATCGCCAGGCCCGCACCATGTCGCACAACTACCAAGAATCCGAATACCAGACCCAGCTCGACGCCAAGCGCGCGCGCCTGACACAATTGCTGGCGCCGTTTGACGCCCCGGCACCCGAGGTACATGACTCACCGCGCCAGCACTACCGCCTGCGCGCCGAATTTCACCTTTGGCGCGAAGGCGAATTGCGCCACTACGCCATGTTTGCGCCCGGCGAAGGCAAACGCACCCCCATCCTGCTGCAACAGTTCCCGCCCGCCAGCCAGCTCATCAATACGCTCATGCCCCCACTGGAAGCCGCATGGAATGCCGACCCGGTGCTGGGTGAGCGCCTGTTTCAGGTGGAATTCCTCACCACTCTGTCTGGCCAGGCGCTCGTTACGCTGTGCTATCACCGCAAACTGGATGATGCCTGGGAACACACGGCCAGCGCCCTGGCGGCCCGACTGGGGATCAGCCTCATCGGGCGTTCACGCGGCCAGCGTCGTGTGATTGGCAAGGATCATGTCACGGAAACACTGCGCATCCTGGGCCGGGAGTTCCATTACCAGCAACCCGAAGGCGCCTTTACCCAGCCCAATGGCACGGTCAACATCAAGATGATCGAATGGGCATGCAACGCGCTGGGGCAACGGCATGATGACTTGCTGGAACTGTACTGCGGCAACGGCAACTTCACCTTGCCTTTCGCCACCCAGGTTCGGCGCGTCCTGGCGACCGAAATCAGCAAGACCTCGGTGGCGGCAGCTCAGGCCAATATCGCAGCCAATGGCATCGGCAATCTGGTCATTGCCCGGCTGTCGGCGGAAGAATTCACGCAGGCGCTCAACCAGGTAAGGCCATTCCAGCGGCTCAGGGATATCGACCTGGGCAGCTACGACTTCGGCACATTGTTTGTCGATCCGCCGCGTGCCGGCATGGATCCTGACACCTGTGAGCTGGCGCGCCGTTTCGAACGGATCCTGTACGTCTCCTGCAACCCCGAGACCCTGGCGCAGAACATCGCCCAGCTGCACGACACGCACCGCATCACACAATGTGCGCTGTTCGACCAGTTCCCCTGGACGCATCATATGGAAAGCGGCGTACTGCTGGAGCGACGCTAACCGGCAGCACGCCGGCGGCGGCACCTCGGCAGCAGCCGCGCCAGCGGCTGCTCCTGCCCCATGCATGGCGCAGGGCCGGCTGGGTATAAATCCCCTTGTCTGAACGGGATAAATTCCGCCCTGCCGCCGCCTGCTTCACCCTCAGACTGTGCCTGTCCCGTTTCTTCATACAGGCACAGCACGCTCATGACGACGCCCCCTCGAGAATCCCGCCCTCACACCGCCACGGCACCGCCCTTCAACGCCCGCCGGGCACTGCCACTCAGCAACGATCTGGTATTCAAGACACTATTCTCGCGCCAGCTGCATCTGCTCACCGATCTGATCAATGCCGTGCGCTATCGCTACCCGCCCATTCAGGTCGTGCAAGTACGCAACCCGAATATTCTGCCCTCTGACGTATCGAGCAAACAGATTATTCTGGATATCCTCGCGCAAGATACGCAAGGCAGTCTGTTCAATGTCGAAATGCAATTGCGCCACTACCCGCAATGGCCGCAGCGCAGCCTGTTCTACCTGACCCGCATGCTTTCCGACCAACTCAATACTGGTCAGGAATATCAAGCACTTAAGCCCGCGGTCAGCATCAGCCTGCTGGGCCATGACCTATACCCAGACTACCCTGCCCAGGCTGACTGGCACTTCACTTTGCGTGATGCCCGCCACCCCGCCGTTCAGTTGGGCCAGGCCATGCAGGTACATATAATCGAACTCACCAAGGCAGAAACGCTGCATGCGTTTCCCCCAGCGCTGACTGCCTGGATCACCTGCCTGCGGCACAACCAGGAAGAGACTCTCATGAACCCCATCGAATACGCCCCCGTTCGTGAAGCCATGCAGCATCTGGAAGACATGTACACCGAACGCGACTTGCGGCTCATTGCCGTGCGCCGGGAGATGGCCGTCGCCGATTACTGGTTGGGACTGGAAGATGCGCGCCAGAAGGGGCATGAGGCAGGCCATGCCGCCGGCCTGAGGGCAGCGCTGCAACGAATGTTGAATCATAAATTCGGCACTATCGAGCCGGACAGCATGCAGCACTTGGAAAACGCCAACGCCACCCAATTGGAACAATGGACAGAACGCCTGCTCGACGCCAATTCACAGGCTGAAGTCTTTCACTGACCCTGCCGTACATCAAAGCGGGCGCCTGGGGGCACAGCTGAAAACACCCCCCAGGCGCCCAGGCGCTGACGCAACACCGGTTGCGCTAGCGCATGCTGTGTACCAGCCCCATGGCAAGGTTCGGGTAGGCAATGATCAAACCCAGCACCACCGCCATCGCGACAACAAAAGGCACGGTACTGGCGAACACCTGCGTGATCGGGCCTACCCGATGTGCGCCATCCAGCCGGGTGCGCAAGCCCTGCATCACGAACAGGTTCATCCCTACCGGCGGCGTAATCAGCGACATCTCCACCAGGATGACCGCAATGATGCCGAACCAGACCAGATCCACGCCTGCCATTTTCAGGATGGGCAGCAGAATCGGCATGGTGCACACAATCAAGGCCATGCTTTCCATGAATGTGCCCAGCAACACCAGGATCACGGCGATCAACAGGATCAATTCCAACTGGCTCAAGCCCAGGCCTGCGATCCAGTTGGACACCGCTGCCGGCACACCCCCCAGGGACAATACGAACTGCAGCACGAAGGCAGTGACTACCACCAGCATTACCATGCTTGTGGTGGACGCGGTAGCCAGGAAGACATCCCGCAACATGGCCCGATTGACCCGGCGACGCAACAACGCCAGCAGAAAAGCCCCAACCGACCCGAAGCCCGCCGCCTCGGTTGGCGTTGCGATACCGGCATAGATGGTCCCCAGCACCATGAACATGAGTACCAGCACGGGAAGAATCGCCCGCAGGCCCCGGATGCGATCTCTCCAGCTTGCCGAAGCCTGCAGACGGGGCGCCTTGGAAGGTGCAACCAGCGCAGCGATGAAAATCACCACCATGAACGCCACCATCATCAGCAGGCCAGGAACAATCCCCGCCATATACAGTTGCGCAATGGAAACTTCCGCCATGATGGCGTAGATGATCATGATCACACTGGGCGGAATCAGAATGCCCAGCGTGCCGCCGGAAGCAATCGAACCCATGGCCAGCTTTTCGTCATAGCCGTGCCGGCGCATTTGCGGCAACGCCACCGCACCTATGGTGGAAGTCGTCGCCACGCTGGAGCCGCAGATCGAGGCAAACAGGCCGCTGGCCAGTACATTGGAATGCAGCAGACCGCCTGGTACCCGCCCCATCCATTTGGACAGCGTTTCATACAGGTCTTCGGTCACACCGCTGCGCAGCAGCAGTTCTCCCATCAGAATAAAAAGCGGCACCACGATCAAACCGCTGTTGCTGATGTTGTTCCAGGGAATCTGGGCAAAAAAGCTCCAGATATCCCCCAGGAACAAAGAGCCGGTAATGGCGGCTGTCAGCCCCAATGCGCTGGCCACATGAAAGCTCAGCATGAAAAAGGCGAACAGCACCAGCAGGGAAGTCGTTACGACAGCAACCATATCAGGCACCTCCGTCTTCATCGGCGCCCGCACGACCCGCGATGGCAATCAGCAGCGCCAGCGTCGAAGTCAGGGCAAAAATCAGGAAGCCGAACGTTGAGATGGCTTGCGGGATGTAGAGCTGCATTTCCACGATGGACTGCGGCAACATGGCACCGATTTCATAAGACTCCAGGGCCATGATGTAGAAATTGCAAGTCAGTATCCACGCCAGGGCCGTCAGGCCGATCAGCGCAAAAATGCCAAACAGCCGCTTGAGCGGCGCCGGCAGCAAAGGCAGCAGAATGTCGGAACGAACATGGGTGCCATTATTCACACCCATGGCCAATGCCCACGACGCCCCGAGCGCCAGCGTCAGCGATGCGACCTGATCCGCCACACCGGTAAACGGACCGCCCAGCGTGCGGCTGAGCGCATCCGCCGTCATATAGAACGCCAGCAGCAGAAACAACAGGCCGCTGACCCAGGCCATGGACTCCGCCAGGCGGGCCAACAAATTACGTAGAACCATCACGTTCTTCCCCTAGGAACGACACTCCCCCATACGGCAGCACCGCCAGGGGAGCCAGGGTTGGCAGGAAAGCCGCTCAACTCAGCGTGTAGCCGACGATAGGCGCCAGGAATTCGTTGAAGTTTTTCTTGGCTTGCGGCCCCGCACGTCCCGCCCACCAGGGCACGATGTCCTGAGAGGAAATCCGTGTCAGTTCCGGCACCCAATCCGGCTTGGCTTCCAGGGTCAGCACCATGTCTTTTTCCCGCGCATACTCGAATCCCAGCACATCGTTATCGCGCCCAAGCTTCCAGCCCAGATCCGTCAGCGCCGGGCCGATATCGACAAAAATCTGCTGCAAATCCGCCGGAAGCCTGGCCCAGGAACGCGAACCCAGCACGATGTAGGAACCCATGGGCGGAATATTGATGTTGGTCATATAGCGCGTGACTTCCCACAGGCTGCTGGCTTTCACATGCTCGGTGCCGGTAATGGCGCCGTCGATGATGCCGCGCTGCAGGGCCGGATACATATCGGCGGTTGTCATGCTGACCGGTTCCGCGCCCAAGGCCGTCAGGAAACGTGCCTGTGCCGGCGCAAAGACCCGGATCTTCCGTCCCTTGAAATTCGCCAGCGCATCCAGTGGGAACTTGGTGTACATGAACATCGTGGACCAGCAGAAAGAACTGATGACCTTGCCGCCCAGCACCGCTTCATGCCTGGCAACAACCTTGCTGGTCCAGACGTCGTACATCTGGCGCGACTGGTCAAAGCTCTTGGAAATACCTGGCAAATCGCAGGCCTCGATCATCGGGAAATCGCTTGCGACATAACCCGGCAGGACTTCAGCCATGTCGATGACGCCGCTTTTGAGTACCCGCAACATCTCCGAGCCCCCCAGGCCCAGCTCACCGATGGTGGTGATCTCGATCGCCAACCTGCCATCACTGCGCTGCTCCACCTGCTCCTGTAGCCAGGCCCACTTCTTGTACGACTCGCCATTGCGATGCTGCACCACCGCCTTGAGCGTGATGGGCTTGGCCTGGGCCAGCGCCGGCAGCGACCAGCCGGCCGCCACACCAGCAACCGTCGCCCCGCCGCAGGTTTTCATAAACCGGCGACGGCCCGCCGGGGTGTCCTGCGTCATGCGCGGATCGTCTTTTTTCATGTCTGTCTCCTTGGATTTTTATGATGTCGCCGCACCGGCTTCACGCGGGCACAGCGTGGCTGCTGCATTGCCCCTTCGGGCATAGGCCGGTCTCAGAACGTCGCCCGGCCACCGGATAGATCAAAAGTCGCCCCCGTGGAAAATGAACATTCGGTCGAAGCCAGCCAAGACACCAGCGCGGCGACTTCCCGGGGCTCGCCTGGCCGCCCCATCGGAATACGCGACAACACGGCCGCTTTCACGGCCGGGGTCATCTGATCGGCCAGCGGGGTCTGTATGACAGCGGGCGCAACGCCATTGACGCGGATACCGGTAAGCGCCAGCTCCTTGCCTTGCGACTTGACCAGGGCCATGACGCCCGCCTTGGCGGCCGAGTACGCCGATTGCTGGGCATTGCCTTCCTTGCCTGCGATGGACGCTATATGCACGATGCGGCCATAGTCATGCCGCAGCATGGGCATCACGACGGCGCGGGAGCATAAAAATGCGCTGCGCAGATTGACTGCCATGATGCGATCCCAGTCCTCCACCGGCAGCTCATGCACCGCCAGCGACGCACCGATCAGACCCACGCTATGCACCAGAATGTCCAGCCGTCCGAAATGCCTTGCCACCTGTTCGACGGCCCGGCCGACTTCTGCTTCATCAGTCAGGTCACAGCTCAACGCCAGGCTGCCCGGCAAGCGCTCTGCCAAAGCCTCGACTTTCTCCGATTCCCTATCCAGCAGGGCCAGTACCGCGCCTTCACCTGCCAGGCGCTGCGCCACCGCGACCCCTATGCCACCCGCGGCCCCGGCGATCAAAGCGACCCGTCCTTTTTTATCCTGGGTCATACCGATGGCTCCTGTTGCCGTGCCGCTGTCCGGTAATAGGCAATCGTGCGGGCCAAGCCATCGGCCAAGGCCGTGCGTGGCCGCTCCGGGAACCAGTCATCCAAGCCCGCATCCCCCTGCCCTGTCGCAATCGGCAATGGCGGCCCCTCGGCCCGCAACTGCGCATCGGGCACCTTGGAGCGGATCAGATTCAGCAGGACTTCGACAGGGACATCCTCACCACCCATATTGAAAACCTGCGCCCCGGACGTCGGATGCAAGGCGGCCTGCACAAAGGCGGCCGCCACATCCTCGACATACACCAGGCCGCAAGTACCGGTGAAGGGATGCACATAGGATGTCGCCAACGCAGCCGCCTGGCAGGCCAGCGTCGGACCGGCGCTCAAACCACTCTCGCGCCCCGGCCCATAAACGACAAAAGGCCGCAGGCCCACACTGGCCATGCCATGATCCAGCCAGTAAGCGCGGGCAGCGCCCTCGCAGGCCAGCTTGTAGGTGCCATAGAACGTGGCCGGTAGCGGCGCATGATTGTCCTGCGGTCCATAGACGCCTGCACTGCTGGCATAGGCCACCTGCGGCATCCCGAAAGCGCGCGCTGTTTCAAACACATTCAGCGTACCCATCAGGTTCACTTCTGCCCCCAGCAGCGGATCTGCCGAACAGGCAGGCGTAAGCATTCCCGCCAAATGGATGATGCGCTGGCAGCCCTCGGCGGCCACCATCACATCTTCACGGCGTCGGATATCTCCCACCACCCACACCAGCTCCCGCGCCAATGCCGCCCCAGCCACCTGCACCACCTTGTCGCGGCTGCGGGATCTGTCGAACACCACGGGAGTCGCCCCTGCAGCGGCCAACTGGCGCACCACCCATGCTCCCAGAAAGCCACTGCCACCGGTCACCAGTACCCTCATGCCTGCCTCCTCGTTTTTTTGCGAATTCTAGGAAGCCGCATTCAGGTTGGCATTGGGACGCAGGCAAAGTGCATGTTTGTCTTTCGCAAACATGCCTGGGCGCCAGAGAGAAAATCCCCGCGCCCCGGCACGCTCCAGCCGTGTTCGCAAACGTCAGGGTTCAGCTTGGCGCCACCACGCGCGATGACGCAAAAACACCGCCAATCAAGGCGCTGCGGGAGTACGCGTACGATCCGCGCAGACCTCGTGGATCACCTGCCTGAACCAACGATGACCCGCATCAAGATGAACGCGCTCATGCCAATATTGCATGACGGTAAAGGCAGGCACAGGCACAGGACATGGGTAAATACTCAGTCCGGAGCGACGCGCAAGCGTATGTCCGGTCAGGCTTGGCACCGTCGCAATCAGGTCACTGCAGGAGATGATGGCCGGCATGCCCAGGTACACCGGGATCTCCAATGCCACCTGGCGCGCAATCTGATGCCTGGCTAGTGCATCTGCCAGCATGGCATGCCCGGTTCCCTCCGGGATTTCGATGTGCCGCGCCTGGGCATAGGTCGCCAGATCCAGGCGCTTGCTGATGACGGGATGATCCGGGTTGACCAGGCAAACCCAGACCTGGTCAAACAAGGCTTGCTGGTAAAAACCGGTAGCCAACGTAGGAACAAAACCCAGCGCCAGATCCGCATCGCCATTTTCCAGCAACCGGGGCGTACGGGCGCTGATCTTGATGGCCTTGAGTTTGACCTGGGGTGCCCGCAAGCGCAGATGCGCCAGGATACGCGGCAGTAGGGTCAGCATACTGCCATCGGTCATGCACAGGCGGAATTGCCGCTGTGCCGTTTCCGGGTTGAAGGCTTCGGGCCCCGCCACGATACCGCGCAACGATGCCAGCGCCGTGCGCACCAGCGGGATGAGCGCCTCTGTACGCGGTGTCGGCTGCATGCCTCCCGGCGTACGGACAAACAGCGCGTCATGCAGTTGTTCACGTAGCGCCGCCAGCCAGATGCTCATGGTCGGCGCGCTCTGGCCCAGTAGCTCCGCCGTCCGGCTCAACCGTCGGGTGCGATAGAGCGTATCGAGAAAGCGCAGGTATTTGACATCGGGCAGCGGTTCATCTTGTTGCACCAGCGGGGTCGTATTCGGTTTCACGGGCCATCCATCCAGAAGACGCCTGAGAGCGCCAACAACACTGCCGGTTTCCAGGGGGCTACCAGCCGCGCAGCGCAGCTGCCCCGCTCCCGACACGGAAAGACGCGGCTCCTGCCATCCTGCCGCACAATACTGGAACATGATTCAATATTGGAATCCTATTTCTATCATAAATGGCATTCAGCCTGCAAAAAAAACAAGGAGACAAAGCCATGCCTGTACCTTCCACGATTCTGATCACTGGCGCAGCCAATGGTATCGGTTGGGCTACCGCCTGCCATATGGCCCAACAAGGCTGGCGTGTGGCCATTCTCGATCTGGATGCCACCCTGGCCAGCCAGCGCGCCGCAGCACTCGGTCCGCAGCATCTGGGACTGGGTTGCGATGTCAGTCAGGAAAACAGCGTGCACCATGCAGTCAACGCTGCGGCGTCCTACTTCGGCCGGATCGACGCCCTCATCAACAACGCCGGCATCGGCGAACAGACCGTGCCCACGCTGCAACAAACAGCGGCAGGTTTCAACCGCCTGCTGTCCATCCATCTGGGAGGAGCTTTCCTAATGAGCCAGGCCGTCGCTGCGCATATGCTGCGCCAGGCTCCTGACGCACGAGGCAATCGCGGCGCCATCCTGAATACCGGATCCATCGCCAGCTTTGTCGGCATCCCTGCCCGCAATGCCTATAGCGCGGCCAAAGCCGGGCTGCTGGGCATGACGCGCGCGATGGCAGTGGAATGGGGCGCCCAGGGCATACGCGTCAATGCCATTGCGCCGGGCTATGTCGCCACCGCCCTGACGCTGGCGCTACAGCACAAGGGTGTCCTGAATTTGGAAGCCATCCAGGGGCATACCCCTTTGGGCCGTTTGGCCGACCCTGAGGAAATTGCCGCTGCCGCCGCTTTTCTGGTGTCGCCCGCCGCCAGCTACATCACAGGCACGACCTTGGCCGTGGATGGCGGCTGGGCGATCAAGGGCAATCCCGACACCGTGCAAGACGCCTCTTAATCCAGGAGCGGCAGAATTTCCTGCGCCAAGAGTTCGGTCATTTTCTCCAATAGCAAACGGCCCTTCTCCGCAGTCGCCCGCGACGGAAAACCGATGATGCCCTGTTCTGCGTAATGACGCATGCCATGAAAGGTCAGCAACGGCCGTTGCGGCGCGGCATGATCCCGAATCCTGTCGGTACGGACGGCCTGAGGCTGGATATGCAGCAGCAATGAGGTTTCGATTTCACCGCCATGCATATCAGCGCTCGGGCTGCTTGCCACGCCTGCATGCGCCACAGCGGCTTCCCAATGCTGGCGCGCCGGCAGCAGCAGGAGACGCGGGCAACGCACGTTGCGCTCCTGCGCCACATTGGACAGGACATAGTTGCCCCCATGGCAGTTCAGTACCACGACCAGGCCGAATCCTGCCGCTTCAAGAGAATCCGCCATATCATTGATCTGCATGGCGAGCGTCGTGGCCGATACCGAAACCGTGCCTGGGAACCCCGCATGTTCATGCGAGCAGCTTACCGTCACCGGACTGACGAGCATGCCGCCCGCCCGCTCGCAGACGGCAGCGCCGATCGCCTGGGCAATCAGGGTATCCGTGGTCACGGGCAGGTGAGGCCCATGCTGCTCGAATGCGCCTACCGGAATCAAAGCGAACCGGGGGGCACGCTCAGCAATCTCGGCACTGCTGAATGTACTTATCATTTTTAACTATATGAAAGCCTGCAAGAGGGAAGCATTGCGTATCCAGGCATCCGTTTTCCGCTGTCATTCGTATAAAAAATGATCGCTTGGGCCGCTACCCTGGCCTGGCTGGCGCAGCGCCAATAAAGCACAAAAACAGATACTTTGATAAGAAAGCCAAGAGTATTATAAAAATTGGTATCAAAATGGCGGGGATATTCTGCCGCTGGTCTTTCCTTCTTCATACCGAGAGAGCAATGAAAACACCGCTGGATTTCAATGTATCGCCAGACCAGCTGATTATCCCCAGACTGGCTGGTTTCTATAACCAATTCGCCCAGCCGCTGGGCTGGCTGCTGCTGCGTGTTGCACTGGGCGGCTGGCTGCTGATCGAGGGTTGGCCCAAGATCCTGGACCCATTGGGTCAAGTCGGTTTTGTGGAGAATATCGGGTTCCATCCCGGCTGGCTATTTTCACCTTTGCTCGCCATTATTCAGGTTCTGGGTGGTTTGGCGATTGTGCTCGGGCTCTATACACGCGCATTCGCCCTGGCCAACGCCGTGATGCTGTTCACAACGGTGTGGTACCACTTGCATTTTCCCTATGACATCGAACCGCTGCTGAGCGCGGACGGCATCGCCGCGATCAAGGAAGCGACGACGCTGGTGACCGCCAATGGCGCACGCCGCCTTGCCGATGGCGGCGTGGCCTTGCTGTCCACGCTGCAACACAAGGCGGTTCAGCTCTCCAGTCTGTGGGCCTTCGGCTGCCTGTTTTTCGCGGCATTCGGCGGTGGGCTGATTTCTCTGGACCGTAAGCTGCGCAAGACTTTCTGAACATCTTTGATCTGGTAGTGGCATGGTGTGCCATGCCACTACCAGGCAGGCTGGTGCCGGCCCTGCGCCGGTCATCCACGCCTGGTGCCCTGTCGCCGGTCAGGCGTCCGATGTGCTAGCGGCGCGCCGATAAGGGGAAATCAAAGCCCTGAAATCAGGCGGGATTTCGACCGGACTCAGTTCTGCGATCGAGGCAAAAACGACAATGGCTTTACCTTCGACCCGTACAGCGCCATCCAGGCCACAGAGGTCTATGTTCAGATGCATGGAGCTGCGGCCCATTTTTTCTACCGTCAGGCGGCCCGTCAGGTGCTCACCCAGACGGCTAGGCGCTTTGAATTCCACATGCAAACTGGCTGTCGGAATCCCCAGCCCATACTGGCCGTGCAGATTTTCATAGCCTATGCGCAAACCGTGATTGAACCAGTGCTCGACAATGTCGTGCAGGATTTCGACATAGCGCGGGTAAAACACGATGCCTGCCGGGTCACAATGCCTGAACAGCACATCTATGGGAACAGCATGCACTTGGTGCGACATTTTTGTCTCCTGATATATTAGTTCGGCCAGGCGTTCGCCCCGCTCGTCAGCCCACTCAGCCCGACGCCGCTCTGCCAGCCTCTGCGCGGCATCAATGGATCCACGGCAGCAGGTTCAGATGGCGTCAGCCTGCACCGGCAATTGTTCTTGCCCCCGCCTGCGCAAGCCAGACCGGCACAGCCGGCCTCCTGCTGGCATGGCCAAAAAAATGGCCGGCGACAAGGCCGGCCATTTTGCAGGATCAGAACGGAATATCGTCGTCCATATCCGCCAGGTTCGCGGCCTGGCTGGGGCGCGGCGCCGCTTGCTGCGGTGCCTGGCGCTGTTGTGTCATCTGGCGCGGCGCAGGCGCGGCATCGCCGTAATCGGAGCCGCCCGAACGGCCACCGCCATAATTACCACCACCGCCGCCGCCATCTTCGCGGCCACCCAGCATCTGCATTTGGTCAGCCACGATTTCCGTGGTGTAGCGTTCGATGTTGTCCTTGTCCGTCCACTTGCGGGTTTTCAGACGCCCTTCGAGGTAAATGGAACGGCCTTTCTTCAGGTATTCACCAGCGATCTCAGCCAGCCGGCCATAGAACACCACGCGGTGCCATTCGGTTTCCTCGCGGCGGTCGCCGCTTGCCTTGTCCTTCCATTGAGAAGTCGTTGCCACGGATACGTTGCAGATTGCCGCGCCATCCGCGCTGTAGCGGACTTCGGGGTCGCGCCCCAGGTTGCCCACGATAATGACCTTGTTGACCGACGCCATGCCGTTCTCCTCTACGCACTACATTGAAGGGCGCTATAGTACCAAGTTGGCCTACGCATCTGTGACTACCGGATGGACGAAATTCGCATACGCGGCGCACGCACCCATAACCTGAAAAACATTTCCCTGGACCTGCCCCGCCACAAGCTGGTGGTGATGACCGGCGTCTCGGGTTCTGGAAAATCCTCCCTGGCTTTCGACACTTTGTATGCCGAAGGCCAGCGGCGCTACGTCGAGAGCCTGTCGGCCTACGCGCGCCAGTTCCTGCAGCTGATGGATAAGCCTGATGTCGATCTGATCGAGGGTTTGTCGCCCGCCATCGCCATCGAGCAGAAATCCGCCGGCCACAACCCGCGTTCCACCGTCGGCACGGTAACAGAAATCCACGACTATCTGCGCCTGCTGTATGCCAGAGTTGGCACACCGTATTGCCCGGAACATGGGCAGCCACTGGAAGCGCAAAGCATTGCCCAGATGGTCGATGCCATCCTGGCCATGCCCGAGGAAAGCCGCATCGCCATTCTCGCGCCCGTGGCGCACGATCGCAAGGGCAGTTTCGAAGCCGAATGTGCCAACCTGCAAGCCCAGGGTTATGTACGCCTGCGGCTGGATGGCGAGATGACAGACATCGACAGCATGCCGGCGCTGGATCCGAACGCCCGCCATAGCCTCGATGTGGTGGTCGATCGCCTGCGGGTGCGCAACGGCGTGCGCTCGCGCCTGGCAGAAAGCCTGGAAACAGCGCTGACCTTGTCCCAGGGACGCATCCTGGTGCTGGATATGGACAGCGATAGAGAACAGGTGTTTTCCAGCCGCTACGCCTGTCCGGTCTGCAGCCGCGGCCTGACGGAACTGGAGCCGCGCCTGTTCAGTTTCAACAACCCCATGGGCGCCTGCCCCTGCTGTGATGGCCTGGGCCAGGTCGGCGTGTTCGATGCCAAGCGCATCGTCGCCTTTCCCGAGCTGAGCCTGGCGGGCGGCGCCATCAAAGGCTGGGACAGGCGCAATGCCTTTGCCTTCAATATGCTCAACAGCCTGGCAACGCATTACGGCTTCGACCTGGAAACCCCGTTCGAGGCCTTGCCAGAAGACGTCCGCCGGATCGTCCTGAACGGTTCCGGCACCGAGGAAATCGAATTCGCCTACCTGAACGAGAAAGGCCGCAGCACCGTGCGCAGCCATCCGTTCGAAGGCATCATCCCCAATCTTGAAAGACGCTGGCGCGAAACCGATTCTTCCGCGGTGCGCGAAGAACTGGAAAAATTCCGCAGCATCCAGACCTGCCCGGATTGTGGCGGTTCCCGCCTGCGCGCAGAAGCCAGGCATGTCCGTATCGGCAACGACATGCCGCCGGGCGAGCGTCTGGGCCAGGAGACCGGCCTGGCGATCTATGAAGTCGAGGCCATGCCGCTGGCTGCCTGCCAGCACTGGTTCGAAAACCTCGCCCTGGAAGGGGCGCGCCAGGAAATCGCCGCGCGTATTGTCAATGAAATCAGCGCCCGGCTGCGCTTTCTGAACAACGTCGGCCTGGGGTATCTGTCGCTGGATCGCAGCGCCACCACGATTTCCGGCGGCGAAGCCCAGCGCATCCGCCTGGCCAGCCAGATCGGCTCGGGCCTGACGGGCGTCATGTATGTGCTGGATGAACCCTCCATCGGCTTGCACCAGCGTGACAACGACCGCCTCATCAGTACGCTCAAGCACTTGCGCGACCTGGGCAATAGCGTCATCGTCGTCGAACACGATGAAGATATGATCCGCGAAGCCGACTGGGTCGTGGACATGGGGCCGGGTGCAGGCGAGCACGGCGGCACGGTCACGGCACAGGGCACGCCCGCCGACATCCAGGCCCAGCCCGCCTCCCTGACCGGCCAGTATCTCAATGGCACGCGCGCCGTCGCCATCCCGCAACGCCGTACCGTCGATGCAGACACGCGCTGGCTGGAAATTTCCGGCTGCACCGGCAATAACCTGAAGAACGTCGAACTGCGCCTGCCCGTGGGTAAACTGGTCTGCGTTGCCGGCGTTTCCGGTTCAGGCAAATCCACGCTGGTCAACGATACCCTGGCCCGCGTGGCCGCCATGGCCTTGAACCGGGCCCAGGAAGAGCCTGCGCCCTATGGCGCCGTCAGCGGCCTGGAGCATTTCGACAAAATCATCACCGTCGATCAAAGCCCCATCGGCCGCACGCCGCGTAGCAACCCGGCGACCTACACCGGCCTGTTTACCCCCATGCGCGAGCTGTTTGCCGGCGTGCCCGAAGCCCGTGCGCGAGGCTACGACCCCGGCCGCTTCAGCTTCAACGTCAAGGGCGGCCGCTGCGAAGCCTGCCAGGGCGACGGCGTGGTCAAGGTCGAAATGCACTTCCTGCCGGATATGTACGTGCCTTGCGATACCTGCCACGGCAAACGCTACAACCGTGAAACCCTGGAAATCCGCTACCGGGGCCGCAACATCAGTGAAGTGCTGGATCTGACGGTAGAACAGGCGCTGGAATATTTCGACGCCGTACCCGCCATCGCACGGCGCCTGCAAACCCTGGCGGATGTCGGGCTGTCCTATATCCGCCTGGGGCAAAGCGCCACCACGCTGTCGGGCGGCGAGGCCCAGCGCGTCAAGCTTTCGCTGGAACTGGCTCGGCGTGGCACCGGCAAAACGCTGTATGTCCTGGATGAGCCGACCACCGGCCTGCACTTCCAGGATATACAGATGCTGCTGCAAGTTCTCAACCAATTGGTCGAAGCGGGCAATACCGTGGTAGTGATCGAGCACAATCTCGATGTCATCAAAACTGCGGACTGGGTGATCGACATGGGGCCGGAAGGCGGCCAGGGCGGCGGGCAGATTGTGGCCCAGGGCACGCCCGAGTCCATTGCCACGACGGATAGCCCTACCGCCCCTTATCTGCAACGCGCGCTTTCCATGGCAATATAGTGCCGGCGCGCGCCTGCCCTTCTCTCATTCGCAACAGGAGCTTTACCCTATGAACGGTATTTCGGATCGTGAAGCCATCGGCGAGCTGCGCAATACCCTGGGGCTGGATTGCGTTGAGTTCATCGAATACGCCACTACCCGCCCGCAGGCATTCGGGCAGTTGCTGGAAAAACTGGGCTTTCACCTGGCCGGACGCCACCGTTCCCGCGAAGTGCTGCTATATCGTCAGGGCGGCATGAACATTATCGTCAATGCCCATACCCAGGAAGGCCTGAGCACCGCCTACCCCTCAGCCATGCCTGAAATCGCCGCCATCGCTTTCCGCGTGCGTGATGCTGGCACGGCCTGGCGCGCCGCCACGGCACGAGGCGCCTGGCCCGTCGCCCCCCAGGTCGAGGCCATGGAATTGAATATTCCCGCCATCCGTGGCGTGGGCGCCAGCAAAATCTATTTCGTGGATCGCTACGAAGAATTTTCCATCTACGACGTCGATTTCGTACCGGTAGATGTTCCCGCCGCACGCCGCACGCTCCCCACGCCGCTGCGTTTTTTCGGCATCGTGCAATATGTCGGCATCGGCCGCCTGGACGACTGGATCGCCTTTTACGAAAACCTGCTCGACTTCAGCGCCCTGCCCCCTGGCACGCGCTTCGGCAACCTGCCCAGCGGCCGTGTGTTGCAAAGCCCCTGCCGCCGTTTCTTCCTGCAATTGATCGAGCCCACGCCAGACGCGGCCAGTGCCCATCCGGTCGAACAGCTGCACCGCCTGGCCTTCGCCACGCCAGATGTCCTGGCCAGTGTGGCGGAAATGCGCCGCAACGGCCTGGATTTCGTGGAATCGTCGCTGCTGCACAGCGATGAGCGCGGCGCGCTGACGCAGGCCTACCTGGATGGCGTGCATTTTGAACTGGTGCGCGAACTGGAAGACAGCCCAGGAGCGGTGTCATGAACATCGGACAATTCGGCATAGACAGCGTCTCGCTGGCCGGCCCCCTGCAAGCCAGGCTGGCCGCGGCCCAAACGGCCGGCTTCACCCGTATCAGCCTGTCGGCGCAGGACCTGGTTGAACACCCGCAGGGCCTGGACGATGCCATCCACCTGGTGCGCTGCAGCGGCCTGGAAGTCACCGCCCTGCAGGCGCTACGCGATTATGAAGGCCTGCCCGGCCTGCTGCGTGAATACAAAACGGACATCGCCAAGCATCTGCTGGAACTCTGCCAGGCGCTGGATTGCCGCATGCTGATCGCCAGCGCCTCGACTTCCGGCCATGCCAGCCAGGATCAGGACATCATCGCCACCGACCTGCGGCGCCTGGCCACGCTGGCCATCCCGCTGAACATCCGCATTGCCTACGAAGCCATTTCCTGGGCACGCACCGTCAATGACTACCGCCTGGCCTGGCATATCGTCGAAGCCGCCGACAGTCCCAATCTCGGGCTGGTGCTGGACTCCTACCATATACTCGCCACGGCAACGCCGCTCGCCGCCCTGAGCGATATTTCCCCGGAAAAAATATTCCTGGTGCAGCTGGCGGATTTTCTCTGGCACAGCGTGGATACGGTCAGCGAACGCCGCGCCGCCGCCCGGCACTTCCGCGTTTTCCCCGGCGAAGGCCCGCACAATGCCCAGTTGACCGACATCGTGATGCAGATGCACGAAATCGGCTACACCGGCCCCTACAGTTTTGAAGTCTTCAATGATGACTACCGGCAGCTGCCCGCCAGCCTGGTCGCAAAACGCGCCCATCGCGCTGCCGCCTGGTTGAGCGAAGCCGTGCTGCGGCAGTCGGCGCCCATGCCGGTCTTCAATCGCCACACCCGCTGATACGCCATGACTGCCGGGCAGAACCTGCCCGGCCAGCGCGACCGGCTTATTCCACCCGGCGCATATCGAACAGCCGCTCATGTTCGCGCATGGCATAGCGATCTGTCATGCCGGCGATATAGTCGGCAATGGCTCGCGCCTGTTCCGTCTTGCCCTGGCGACGGTAATCAGGCGGCAGCAGTCGCGGATCATCCAGAAAGGCAGCATAGAGTTCCCGCACGATACGCCGCGCCTTGCCGGTCATGCGCATGACCTTGTAATGACGGTACAGGTGCTCGAACAGGAAACGTTTCAGCTCGTCGCTTTCGCGCCGCAGGGCTGGCGAAAACCCTGCCAGCAAGGGCGCCGCACGGACGGCATCGACACTCGCTGGCGCATGTTCGGCAATACGCCCTGCCGTCGCAACGGTCAGATCCAGGATCAGGGTGCCTATCATCTGCCTGATGGTTTCCGCGACCAGCCGCCGCTCGGGCAAATCCGGGTAACGGGCGCGAGCCTCGGCATAGTGGCGCCCGAAAACCGGCACCTCGAGCAACTGCGGCAACTGCACCAACCCGGAACGCAGGCCGTCGTCGATATCATGGTTGTTATAGGCAATTTCGTCGGCCAGATTGGCCAATTGCGCTTCCAGCGAAGGCTGTGTACGTGCCAGAAAGCGCTGACCGACGTCACCCAGCTGGCGGGCATGCGAAACCGAGCAGTGCTTGAGTATGCCTTCGCGGGTCTCAAAGCAAAGGTTCAACCCTTTGAAGGCCGCATAGCGCTCTTCCAGCTCGTCCACCACCCTCAGGCTTTGCAGGTTATGTTCAAAGCCGCCGGCCTCGGGAGACAGCTCCCGCATGCAGGCATTGAGTTCATCCTGCCCGGCATGGCCGAAGGGCGTGTGTCCCAGATCGTGCGCCAGCGAGATGGCTTCTATCAGGTCTTCATTGAGATGCAGGCTGCGCGCCAGCGTACGCGCAATCTGCGCCACTTCCAGGCTATGCGTAAGCCGGGTGCGGAACAGATCACCTTCGTGGTTGATGAAAACCTGGGTCTTGTATTCCAGCCGGCGAAAAGCACCGGCATGGATGATGCGATCACGGTCGCGCTGAAACTCGCTGCGGTTCGAGGGCGGCGCTTCCGCCACACGGCGGCCCCGTGTCTGGCCGGGGTCGCATGCGTAGGCGCCCAGGCCGTTGGTGCCCGGCGCGGGCAAAAGCCTGGCCAGGCACGCGGCGCTCATGCCAGCGTCCCGCAGGCGACCGTACGCGACAGTACCGCACGCACCGCCTCGTCCGGCGCCGTACGCGTGATGGCACGGCCGATTTCCGGCGTCAGCACGAAGCGGATTTCCCCGGCCGCGGCTTTCTTGTCCACCTTCATCAATTCGAACCAGCGCTGCTCGCCCAGGTCCGGCGCCTGCACCGGACAACCCAGCGCCGCCACGACCTTGCGTACGCGCTCGACATCCTCGCGCGGCAAGCCTTCCACCTCGGCCGACAGTTCGGCAGCCTGCACCAGCCCGCAGCCCACGGCTTCGCCATGCAGCCATTTGCCGTACCCCAGGCCCGCCTCAATGGCGTGGCCAAAGGTATGCCCCAGGTTGAGGATGGCGCGCAGGCCGGATTCCCGCTCATCCTGCGACACCACCCAGGCTTTCAATTCGCAGGAACGTCGAATGGCATACCCCAGCGCTTGCGGATCCAGCGCGCGCAACGCCTGGGCATTGGCTTCGCACCAATCGAAGAACTCGCGGTCGAGGATCAGGCCATATTTCACGACTTCGGCCAGACCGGCGGAAATTTCCCGGGCCGGCAGGCTGCGCAGCACATCCGTGTCGATTTCCACCGCCACCGGCTGATAGAAAGCGCCAATCATGTTCTTGCCCAAGGGATGATTGATACCCGTCTTGCCACCTACCGAGGAATCCACCTGCGCCAGCAAGGTAGTGGGCACCTGCACGAAACGGATGCCCCGCATATAGGAAGCCGCGGCAAAGCCGGCGATATCCCCCGTCACCCCGCCCCCCAGCGCCACGATCACGGCGCGCCGGTCGCATTTCTGTCGCAGCATGGCATCAAAAATCAGCTGCAGCGTTTCCCAGGTCTTGTATTGCTCGCCGTCGGGCAACAAGACATCAAACAACGGCTTGCCACTGGCTGCCAGTGCCTGGCGCACGCGATCACCGTAAATCGCATCTATGGTCGGATTCGTGACCAGCACAATGCGTGTCGCGTCCGCCGGAATCGCCGACGCCAGCGCATCCAGCCGGCCGGGAGCGATGGTGATGGGGTAATGGCCGCCAGGGGTATCAACGGAAACGACGTTCATGGATTTTTCTCAAATGACAGTTCTGTTTTCTTCTTACTTGCCGCCAGGGGCCAGGCTGGCCTGAGACGCCGCGGGGCTCACCTCGGGTGGCAGCGCGCCGATGTCCTTTTCGATGCTCTGCAACAGCGGCACCAGGTTCTTCAGCACCTGGGAAATGGATACGCTGCCCGTATCGACGACGATATCGGCCACTTCTTCATAGATAGGTTCACGCCGCGCCAGCAGATCACGCAAGGTGGTGCGAGGGTCGCTGGTCGCCAGCAGGGGACGGTTGCGGTCCGTGCAGGTGCGGCGCCACAGCTCGTCAACCGAGGCACGCAAATACACCACAATGCCGCGCTGCTTGAGCAGCGCGCGATTTTCCAGCGCGACAGGCGCACCGCCCCCGGTGGCAAGAATGATGCCACGCTGGCGTGTGCATTCTTCCAGGGCAGCAGTTTCTCGGCGCCGGAACCCCGCTTCGCCCTCGATCTCGAAAATGACGGGCACGCGTACGCCGCAGCGAGCTTCCAACTCATGATCCAGGTCGAGGAAATCCCTGCCGCAGGCACGTGCCAGCCGCTTGCCTATGGTGGTTTTGCCCGCGCCCATCATCCCTACCAGAAAAATAGGCAGGTCATGATGCAACCAAGTTACGCGTTCGCCATCTAAGGATGAGGCCGCCGGTGACGAATCCGGCGGCAAGGAAGAAATTGCATTCATTCGCACATTATCCCATCGCGACGCGCGTCGCGGGGGCTAAACTGCGCGATCGGGACAGCATATCCGGGCGCCGTAACGAAAATTTGCCCGTTCTGTCGCCGCCTGCCCTTTAAAATCCCCGGTCATGAGTAAAACCGTCAATTCGAAATCCTCCGACAAGCCCCGCCGCAAGTTTTCCTTGGGCCGTTTCCTGACGAAAGCTGCCGTGCTCTGCGCCGGCCTTGGCCTGGCTGTCGCACTACTGGTTGGCCTGGCGCTGGCCCTGGCCTGGCCCAACCTGCCAGAACTGCACGCGATGACCGACTACCGGCCGCGCGTGCCACTGCGCGTCTATACCGCCGACAACGTCCTGATCGGGGAGTTCGGTGAAGAACGGCGCAATGTGCTGCGCATTGACGAAATCCCGGACGTCATGAAGTCCGCCGTGCTCGCCGCCGAAGATGACAATTTCTATCATCATGGCGGGATCGACTGGCGTGGCGTGGCCCGTGCGGGCCTGACCAATATGGTCAACATGTCCAAGAGCCAGGGCGCCAGCACCATCACCATGCAGGTGGCACGTAACTTCTATCTGTCCTCCGACAAGACCTACTCGCGCAAATTCTACGAGCTGTTGCTGACGTTCAAGATCGAGGCCAATCTGACCAAGGATCAGATCCTCGAACTCTATATGAACCAGATCTACCTGGGCCACCGCTCCTACGGCTTTGCCGCGGCGGCGCGCACCTACTTCGGCAAGCCGCTGTCCGAAATCACGACCGCCGAAGCCGCCATGCTGGCCGGGATTCCCAAGGCGCCCTCGCGCATCAACCCGATCGCCAACCTGGCTCGCGCCACGACGCGCCAGCACTATGTGCTGAACCGCATGCGCCAGCTCGGCTATATCACCGAAGCCGAATACCAGACCGCCATGGCGCAGCCGATCGAACTGCGCTCCATGCAGGGCTCGCGTTCCGGCGGTTATGCCGTGCACGGTGAATATGTTGCCGAACTGGCCCGCCAGCTGCTCTTCGACATCTACCAGGACGACCTCTATGGCCGCGGCCTGAATGTCTATACCACCGTTACCTCGCAGGAACAGGAACAGGCCTACCGCGCCCTGCGCAACGGTGTGCTGGACTACACCCGCCGTTCGCGCTACCCCGGCCCCGAGGCTCAGCTGGATCTGCCTGAAGGCCTGGAAAACAACGCCACCGCGTTTGACGAATTCCTCGACGGTGTGATCGAACAATACCCGGACAGCGATGACCTGCTGACCGGCGTGGTGCTCTCCGCCAGCCCGACGGAAATCCGCGTGGCGCGCAACGCCTCGGAAATCCACACGATCACCGATAAAAAGACCCTGGCCATCGTCGCCCGCGCCCTGGCCAGTACCGCCAAGCCGGATGAACAGCTGCGCCGAGGTTCGGTCGTGCATCTGCACAAGACCGGAGATGGCTGGGAAGTCATCAACCTGCCTGCGGTGCAGGCCGCCTTCGTTGCCATTTCGCCGGACGACGGCGCCATCCGCGCCATGGTCGGCGGCTTCGATTTCGATCGCGGCAAATTCAACCGGGTCACCCAGGCCTGGCGCCAGCCCGGCTCCGTCTTCAAGCCCTTCATCTACGCCGCTGCCCTGGAACGTGGCCTGACGCCTGGCACACAGGTTTCCGACCAGCCCTTCACGCTGACTGCGGCACAGACCGGTTCGCGCCCATGGAGCCCGAAGAACTACGGCGGTGGCTATGAAGACATGCTGACCATGCGGACTGCGCTCTACAAGTCCAAGAACATGGTGTCCATCCGCATCCTGCAGGCCATCACCCCGGCTTACGCACAGGAATACATCGCCCGCTTTGGGTTCGACCCGGCCCGCCATCCCGCCGTCCTGCCGATGGCGCTCGGCGCCGGTTCCGTCACGCCCCTGCAACTGGCCAGCGCCTATGCAGTCTTTGCCAACGGCGGCTACCGCGTTGAACCCTATCTGATCCAGCGTGTGACCGATAGCGAGGGCAAGGTGCTGATGCGCGCCAACCCGGCCGTCGCAGGCGACGTCCAGGCCCGTGTCATCGACCCGCGCACCGCCTATGTCATGGACGACCTGCTGCGAGGTGTTGCCACCTCCGGTACTGCCGCCCGCGCCAGGGCCGCCTTGCAGCGCAACGACATCGGCGGCAAGACAGGCACGACCAATGAATCCCACGACGCCTGGTTTGCCGGCTACACCCCGCACCTGGCAGGCATCGCCTGGATGGGCTTTGATAATCCCCGTTCGCTGGGTTCGCGTGAAACCGGCGGCGGCGTGGCCATGCCGATCTGGGTCAGCTTCATGTCGCAGGCGCTCAAGGGCAAGCCCGAAACCCGCCTGCCCAAGCCTGATGGCCTGATCAGCGAAAACGGCGACCTGTTCTTCGCGGAATTCCCGCCAGGACAATCCATCGCCAGCGTGGGCCTGCCGACGCCGGATACGCTGGGCGAGTTCCTGATGAACCTGCCCGCTGCAGAAGGTGAAGCCATCCCCATCCAGGCAGACAACAACCAGCCTTCCATGAGCAACGATGAACTGGGGCAGTTGCTGAACCGCCTGGAACGCAACAACTAAGCACGCGAAAACGGCCAGACAATGATTGTCTGGCCGTTTTTATTTGGCCTGCGTCCCTGTGAGCCCAGGCCTGCCCGCCAGCTTCGGCAAGCAGAACCCAGGTGCAGGCCACTTAGAGTTTGAGCACCAGCGTTTCACCGCTGGCATTCGAACAGATCTGCGACACGGCATCCTGCAAATCGGGGCCGCCACGCGTGTCCTGCCAGGTTTTATCGTCCACCAGGCGATAATGGAAGCCGCCACTACGTGCTGCTACCCAGATTTCCCGCATGGCTGCCTGGCTGTTGATCACAACCTGTTCGCCGTTTTCAAAAACCAGCGTCAGCACATTGCCGCTGAAACTGGCTTCAATATCAACATCGGCAGTGGCATTCCAGTCATCCACCTGCCGTTCTATGGTTTCCAGCACCGCATGGGCTCGCGCCAGGAATTCAGTTTCAGTCATAATCGTACCTTGCACGCATTAACGGAGTTTCCAGTGTTCACATTGGCCCGCTTACGCTCGGCCTGCCGCATTTTAGCCAGCATCGCCCTGATCGGGCAGTTGCTCGCTTGCGGTTACAAAGGCCCCCTGTATCTGCCATCCCCGCAATCCCAGACTGCGACCACCACTTCCTCTGCCACATGAGCCAACATTCCAGCGTTCCCGCCACTCTGCCCGAACCCGTCGGCGCCCCCTATTTTCACTACGAGCACGGCGAACTGTACGCCGAAGGCGTGTCGGTCAATGACCTGGCGCGTCAACATGGTACGCCGCTCTACGTCTATTCCCGCGCTGCCCTGCGCGCGGCATGGCAACGCTTCGCCGACGCCATCGACGGCCGCAATGCGCTGGTCTGCTACGGCATGAAAGCCAACTCCAATCTGGCGGTGCTGCGTGAGTTCGCCCGCCTGGGTGCGGGTTTCGATATCGTATCCGGCGGAGAGCTGGCCCGTGTGCAAGCAGCAGGCGGCGACCCAGGCAAAGTCGTATTTTCCGGCGTCGGCAAGCAGACCTGGGAAATGGAAGCTGCCTTGCGCGCCGGCGTACGCTGTTTCAACGTCGAGTCCATCGCCGAACTGCGCCACCTGTCCGCCACCGCCATCCGGCTGGGCCTGACTGCCCCGGTATCGCTGCGCGTGAACCCGGATGTTGACGCCCATACCCATCCGTATATCTCCACCGGGCTGAAAGAAAACAAATTCGGCATCGCCATTGAAGAGGCCGAAGAAGCCTACCGCCTGGCGGCGGCACTGCCGGGCCTGGAAATCGTCGGGGTGGATTGCCATATCGGCTCCCAATTGACGGAAATTTCACCCTACCTGGACGCACTGGACAAGCTGCTCGACCTGATCGACGCCCTGGCTGCAGATGGCATTCGCCTGCATCACCTGGATATCGGCGGCGGCGTAGGCATCCGCTATCGCGACGAACAGCCGCTGTCGCTGCGCGCCCTGCTCGATGAAGTCTTCCAGCGCCTGGCTGCTCGCGGCCATGGCGACTTGCAACTGGTCATGGAACCAGGCCGCTCGCTGGTTGGCAACGCTGGCATTCTGGTCACCGAGGTGCTGTACCTGAAACATGCCGAGGCCAAGAATTTCGCCATCGTCGATGCCGCC
Source organism: Kerstersia similis (assembly GCF_965139615.1). Classification (NCBI taxonomy): domain Bacteria; kingdom Pseudomonadati; phylum Pseudomonadota; class Betaproteobacteria; order Burkholderiales; family Alcaligenaceae; genus Kerstersia; species Kerstersia similis. The sequence continues at coordinate 15,998 of NZ_CBCSIQ010000009.1, read as the reverse complement.
ATGACCGACCTCATCCGGCCGACGCTGTATGACGCCTGGCACGGTGTGCTGCCGGTACGCACGCCATCGTCAGGCTGTAGCGCCAACCGGTACGACATCGTCGGCCCCGTTTGCGAAAGCGGCGACTGGCTGGCGCGCGACCGTGAACTGGCACTGCGCCAGGGCGACCTGCTGGCAGTGGAATCCGCCGGTGCCTACGCCTTTGTGATGAGCAGCCAATACAACACCCGTCCGCGTGCCGCTGAAGTGCTGGTGGATGGCACTCAGGCCCACCTGATCCGCGAACGCGAACAGGTACAACCGCTGTTCGCTGGCGAAATCCTGCCGCCAGACGCCTAAAACCCGACACCCGCGCCCTTCCGGGCGCCGTTCTCGAACCGGCAGCCCCTGCCGGTTTTTTTATTGTCGGGCAGCCGCTTGCGACGCCTGTGCCGCCCCTGGCGGCACAAGGCAGCATGCTCACCGGAGGATCCCGTTTATCATATGGCCGGGATAATGAGAACGCTTTTTCATAGCGTTCTCCCGATTCTCTCCATGACATGACGCCCCGGCGCAACCGCCGACCGGCGCGCCATGTTCCTTCCGGCATCACCTGGACATCAAGAAGCATGCTACGTCTGGCCTCCCTGCTCGCTGCTGCGTTATCGCTCAGCGGCTGTCTCTCCACCTCCGGTATCAAAACCATCGACGATCCCGCAAAGCTACAGGCCATCTCGGCCCAGCAAGGGCTGGAACGCGACCGTCAAGCCATTCTGGCGATGCAGGGCGAATATGAAGTCACCTTCGCCTTCGATGAAACCGACCCTGCACCGGGCTATGAACCCAAGCCGCCCAAGCGCAGCGGCGCCTTCGAACTGGTATTGGTCGAAGAAGACAACGGCAAGGACATCATCCTGCAGCATCTGCTGGTACACCGCACCATGGGCTTCGTCATCAAGCACTGGCGCCAGGACTGGCACTATGAAGCGCCCACCCGCCTGGTATTCACCGATGACCAGACCTGGCGCCAGGAAGCCATTCCCGCCGAATTGACAGCCGGAGCCTGGACGCAATGCGTATATGAAGTCAGCGACGCGCCGCGCTATTGCGGCACTGGCAAGTGGACTTACGACAGCGGCGAACCGCTGTGGACGTCCGACCCCGGCTGGCGGCCGCTGCCGCGCCGCGAATACAGCACCCGCAGCGACTACAACGCCGTGGGCATGGTCAACCGCCACCGCATTACGCGCGACGGCTGGCTGCACGAACAGGACAACCGCAAGGTCGTCCGCGAGCACGGCAAAGAAGTCGCCACGCTGGTGCAGGAACATGGCGTCAACACCTACAAGCGCATTGAGGGCTTCAATTTCAATAGTGGCTACCGTTACTGGAACGACAATAGCCGCGACTACTGGAAACGCATCCGGGCCGAATGGCAGCGCCGCGCCGACATGAACGACGGCATTCGCCTGTTGTATCCGGTGGACGGCATGGACATGATCTGGAAGATGTACTGGCAGTCCGAAGCGGCCCGCCAAGGCAATCGCGAAGTTGGCACGGACGAAATCGTGGAACTGTTCGAACCCTGGGTGGCGGCACCCTGAGCCTTTGGCTCACTACCTGCCGTCCGCGCCGCTCATGAAGGCTGGCGCGGCGTTTGCCCCGTATCGCCGGGTTGCCCCGCCGCGCCAGCAACCGTACTGCCAGACGCATCGGCAACCGTGGCCGGCGCGGACGTGCTCCCGGGCCGCTGCGCCTGAATCTCGCGCATCACATCCTGCAGGGGAATCATGCCTTCCGCACGCTGCGCGGCAGCATGGCCCAGCATATCCGCCAGGCTATGCGCGTCCAATGTTGCCATGAAGGCTCGCAGGGCCTGGTGCAACAGGTCCTGCAGGCTACAGGAATCAGTCAGCAGGCACGCGCGGTCGGGCTCCTGCGGGCCGAAACAGGCAACCAGCGCCATGTCGTCTTCCATGGCCCGCACGACATCGCCAATGATGATGTCAGACGGCTGGCGCAACAGGCGGATGCCCCCGCCCTTCCCGCGCAAGGTTTCGATAAAGCCCTTGCGGCCCAGTTCGTGCACGACCTTGACCAGATGGTTCTCGGAAATGCCATAGAACGCTGCCACTGACGCAATGGACGTCAGACGGCCACGCTGCTGTCCCAAATACATCAGCGTGCGCAAGGCATAGTCCGTTTTCAGCGTCAATCTCATCAGTGTTCCATGGCTTCGGGCCGGCCAAACGCGGCACAGCCCGACAGTTCCAAGGGTACTCAAATCACCCGCCAGGCGCCAGCGCCTCACCAGGGATGTGGCCGCTGCACATCAAAAGATGTATTTTTCTTGCATCTTAAAACGCACCCGCTATAAGATATATAAAAAATGCATCTTATGATGCAGCGTGCCTCAAAAATCTTTTCACCGGCCGCGGCGGTGCGGGCTTGAATCCCGTCCTGGCGTGGCAGCTGTCACCCACCCCAAGCAAGGAACTACCATGAGCCAAACCCTCGATTCTTCCAAACTGCTGGCCGCCCTGGAAAACGTCGCCGTCATTTCCACCACCGACCTGCAAGGCAACATCACCTACGCCAACGACCTGTTCTGCAAGCTGACGGGCTATGCCCGCGAGGAACTGCTCGGCCAGCCGCACAGCCTGGTACGCCATCCGGCCGTGCCCAAGGCCGTCTATAAGGACATGTGGGACACCATCAAGGCCGGCAACATCTGGACCGGCATCATCCCCAACGTCGGCAAGGGCGGCGGCGTCTATGTCGTGGACACCACCGTACAGCCGCTGTATGACGAGCAAGGCAATATCAATGCCTACATCAGCATCCGCCGCGTCATCAACGACCTGATGCAGGATTTCGAGTCGGTAGAATTCTCCAAGGAACAATTCGACGAGTACTACGACAAGTAAGCATCATGCCCGCCATCATCGAACATCTGCTGATCGGCTACGGCTCGGAATCCGGCAACGCCCGTACCCTCGCCCGTCGCCTGGGTGATCTACCCGCGCTGCAGGCCTATGCGCCTGAGGTGCGAGCGCTCAACGACATCGAGCCCACCCGTCTCCCTGCCGGCACCCTGCTGGCAGTCATTTCCAGCTCTTTCGGTGATGGCGACCCGCCAGGCAACGCCGAAACCTTCCTGGCCCAGGTACAGCAGGCCGAGCGCCTGGATGGCCTGAACTACGTGATTTTCGGACTGGGCGACACCGCCTACCCGAATTTCTGCGGCTTCACCAAAACGCTGGATCAGGCACTGAGCGAACGTGGCGCGCACGCCGGCATTCCGCGCGTGGATGCCGACGCCTGCTACGAAGACTTCTTCGAACGCTGGACACCGGTGCTGCAGCAGGTGCTGGCAGGCAACGCGCAAGCCGGCCAGGCATTGCGGCTGCAAGTGACCGCCTACGGCGCCAACACCGCATTTCCCGCCCGTATCCTCGAACGCCGCCAGCTCAATCAAAGCCTGCCCGGCGCCTGGCATATCCGCCTGGACATCACCGGCAGCGGCATGGTCTATCGCGCGGGCGACAATCTCTATGTCATGCCGGAGAATGACCCGGCACTGTTGCAAGGCCTGGCGGATTGGTACGGAACACCTGAGGCGGCAGAAGCACTGGCAGGCAAGGAATTGCGGCAGCTCGGCAAGGGCCTGTTGCGCGAACTGGCCCGGCTGTCTGGCAATGAACAATTGAAGGATTTGCTGAAAATCAGCCAGCGCAAGGAACTCGAAAGCTATCTCTGGGGCGCCGACCTGCTCGATCTGCTGCAGGATTTCTGCACCCCGCAGACCGTGCCGCTGGCAGCCCTGCTGAACTGCGCCCTGCCGGCCTGCCTGCCGCGCGCCTATTCCATTGCTTCCGCTGGTGGCGAGCATGTCGATCTTTGCATCCGGGAAGTCATCCATGAACGCAATGGCAGGACACACCGCGGCTGCGCCACCAACTGGCTGCTGCACAGTGACAATCCAATACGCGTCTTCTGCCGCGCCAACCCCGGCTTCCACCTGCCGCGCGACACCAGCATTCCACTGATTCTGGTTGGCACAGGCACCGGCATCGCGCCCCTGATGGGCCTGCTGCGCGACATACGTATCAGTGGCAAGCGGCGCGACACCTGCCTGATCTTCGGCGAAAAATGCAGTGACAAGGATTTCCTGTATCGCCAGGAACTGCGCGCCATGCTCGACGATGGCACGCTGTCCGACCTCTATACCGCCTTTTCACGCGATGGCGGCGCCAAATACTATGTCCAGCATGCCATGGCCGACCAAAGCGGCTACCTGCGCAACATGCTGGCTCAGGGCGCCCATCTGTACCTGTGCGGCAACAAGCGGCACCTGGAACAGGCTGTCGCCGGTGCGGTGGACAACATCATGGAAGGCCTGCCCGGCCTGGGCGAAAACGAAACCGGCTGGCAACTGCTGGGACGCACGGGCAGACTGCACCGGGAACTGTACTAGCGCTGCAGGCTATCCGGCGGCACAGACTAGCAACGGCGGCCAGGCAAAACCAGCCTGGCAAGGCGCAGAACCCGCCCTGGACAAACCCTTTCACAACGGCAACGCCAGCCGCGCCGCCCCGGCTATGGTGGGCATCCCTGTTCACGGGACACCCACATGGCCCTCTCCGACCACGGCTACAAACTGCTGTTCAGCCAACCCTGCATCGTCAGCAGCCTGCTGCGCGATATTGTCTCGGCGCTGGATGGCGGCTGGACTGATATCCTGGCCCTGGAACACATGGCACCGGTGCGCAGCGAACTCCTCAGCAACACCCTGCAGCGCCGCCATGGCGACCTGATCTGGCGTATTCCGCGCAAAGACCGGCATGAGCTGTTCCTGGTACTCATGCTCGAATTCCAGTCGCGCACCGACCACGCGATGGCCTTGCGGCTGACGACCTACCGCAGCCTGCTGTATGAAGACCTGCTGGCCAGAACCCCCCTCAAGGCCCGGCAAACCCTGCCCGCCGTAGTGCCGCTGGTCATACACACGGGTGTGCGTCCCTGGCATGCGCGCCGCGACCTTGCCGAGCTCATCGACCCGGTGCCGCCCCCCCTGACCCCCTATCAGCCACGCCAGCGCTACCTGTTGATAGACGCCCGGACCCAAGCGCATAATCAATCACTACCCGCTGATAGCCTGGCCCGCCTGATCTTCCGGCTGGAGCACAACCATGGCTTGCATGACACCACCCGCATCATCGACCGCCTGGGCCGATTGATGCAGGCCCCCCAGTACCAGGAAGCCCGCCGCGCCATCCTGGCCTGGCTACAGCACGTGCTACTGCCCCGCAACCTGCCGGATCAAGCGATACCCCCATTCGAGGATCTGATGGAATTGAACACCCTGCTGCGTACCAAACGCTACACCTGGAAAGAATACGAGGAACTGAAAGCCCACCGGCTGGGCATACGGCGAGGCCGGCGAGAAGGCCGGCTGGAAGGGCGAACATTGGGCCGAAACGAAGGAAGGATTGAAGGCCGAGCCGAAGGCAAGATTGAGGGCCGAGCCGAAGGAAGAATTGAAGGCCGCACCGAAGGAAGCGTCGCCATCCTGCAACGGCTTCTTCAACGAAAATTCGGAACCTTGCCTCCGGACGTGTTGGCAAAGCTGGGCCAGGCACCCATCCCAGTGCTGGACCAATGGTCCGAACGATTACTGGATGCCCAAACCCTGGAGGAAGTCTTCGACTGATCCGGCAGCAGGCGCTGGCCGGACTACAATACGCACTATCCCTTTTTCCAGGCTTTCCCGTGTCCTTATTGCATCGTGCCGCCTTTACGGTTTCCGCCGCCCGGCTGGACCAGCTCCCGCCGCCCGGCCCACCCGAGGTCTGTTTCGTGGGCCGCTCGAACTCCGGCAAATCGTCCTCCATCAATGTGCTGACGAATCAACGCCGCCTGGCCTTTTCCAGTAAAACGCCGGGCCGCACGCGGCTCATCAATCTGTTCGGCATCCCCGACCCGCTGGAACCCGGCGCCCAGCTGGGTTATCTGGTTGACCTGCCGGGCTATGGCTATGCCGCCGTTGACAAAAAATCCCGTGAAGAGTGGGCCGATGTCCTGGGCGGCTACCTGCACACCCGCACATCGCTGGCGGGCGTCGTGATGCTGATAGACATCCGCCGCGGCGTCACCGAACTGGATCGGCGTCTGGTGAACTGGATCGCCCCGACTGGCCGGCCGGTACTGGCGCTGCTCACCAAAGCTGACAAACTGCCCTATGGCCAGCGCATCAAGGCCGTCTATGCTGCGCGCAAGGACCTGGCCGACATCGGCGCCCTGCATACAGTGCCGTTTTCCGCCCCCGAGCGCATCGGCCTGGAAGAAGCGACGCTGCTGATCCAGAACTGGATTTCCCCGACCTTCGTGCCCTGAACACGGCTATTTACCCGCCGGTGCGATCATCGTTTCCGCGCACCGGCCGCCTCACACCGCACAGGCTGCCGCCGCCGTGCTTCTCCGGTGCCCCAGCCTGCCACCATGAACCCATGGTCTCACCTGGAGCCCGCCATGACGCACACCCCCGCCTACACCGCCGACTTTCCCCTGTCCCGCCCGCGCCGCCTGCGCCGCGATGACTTCTCCCGCCGCCTGGTCCGTGAACACAGCCTGAGTGTCGATGACCTGATCTATCCCGTCTTCGTGGCCGACGGCAATGGCCCGGACGAACCCGTGCCCTCCATGCCCGGCGTCGTCCGCCATACGCTCGACAGCCTGCTGCGCACGGCCGAAGAATGCGTCAGGCTCGGCATTCCCGTCCTGTCGCTGTTTCCCGTCATCGACCCGGCGCTGAAAACCCCTGACGGCGTAGAAGCCGCCAACCCTGACGGCCTGGTGCCACGCGTTGTCCGGGCCCTCAAGCAACGCTTCCCGGAACTGGGCATCCTGACCGACGTTGCCCTGGACCCTTACACCAGCCACGGCCAGGACGGCCTGATCGACGAACAGGGCCACATCCTCAATGACCCCACCGTCGAAATGCTCACGCGCCAGGCCCTCACCCAGGCCCACGCTGGCGTGGACATCGTCGCGCCCAGCGACATGATGGACGGCCGCATTGGCAACATCCGCCAGGCGCTGGAAGACACTGGCCACATCAACACCCGCATCATGGCCTACTCGGCCAAATTCGCCAGCGCCTTCTACGGCCCCTTCCGCGACGCCGTCGGCTCGGCCGGCAACCTGGGCAAATCCGACAAGAAAACCTACCAGATGGACCCGGGCAACATCGACGAAGCCCTGCGCGAAGTCGCCGCTGACCTGCGCGAAGGCGCCGACATGGTCATGGTCAAGCCCGGCATGCCCTACCTGGACGTCCTGCGCCGCGTCAAAGACGCCTTCCGCGTCCCCACCTTCGCCTACCAGGTCAGTGGTGAATACGCCATGATCAAAGCCGCCGCCCAGAACGGCTGGCTGGATCACGACAAGGTTGTCATGGAATCCCTGCTGGGCTTCAAGCGCGCCGGGGCCGATGGCGTGCTGACATACTTCGCACTGGACGCCGCGCGCTTGCTGCAACGCGCCTGAGGGCGGCGGCCATCGGGCCGCCTGGCCGCAGATCGCATCACCTGCGGCTGCCCCCGGCCCCCCCTTGTTTGCCGGTACCCGCTGGCGGCCCGCCACGGGCTGTCCCACTTATGCAACTCAGCGAGACCTCACACCAACAGTATGTATACATAAACATATAAATAGACATCTATAGCTTAGAAAAACCGGTAGCTCAGGCCTCCCTATCCTTTTACCCGCCCCCCTCCAAAGACATCAAAAAAACCTCCTTTACCAACAACAAACAGCAAGGTTTTCCCTAGCACTCGCTTACCCTGATTTCCACCTAGAACCCATTGCCACGCCCGGACAGGCTGAATACATTATGTATACAACACATCCAATACCCTTCCGGGAGACAAAACATGAGCGAACGCAAGCCGGCCTTTCCCCTTAATGCCTGGTATGCCGCCGCCTATGACGTGGAGATCACGCACGCGCTGCTGGCCCGCACCATCTGCAAGCAGGATATGGTGTTCTACCGCCGCACCGATGGCGTGGTGGCCGCGCTGGAGGATGCCTGTTGGCACAGGCTGCTGCCACTGTCCATGGGGCGCCTGGAAGGCGATGAGCTGGTGTGCGGCTATCACGGCCTGGTGTTCAATTCAGCGGGCCGCTGCACCCATATGCCCAGCCAGGAGACCCTGAACCCGTCGGCCTGTGTGCGCACTTTCCCTGTGGTGGAGCGCCACCGTTTTGTCTGGGTGTGGCCCGGCGACCCGGCCAAGGCCGACCCTGCACTGATTCCCGATCTGCACTGGAACCACGACCCTGAATGGGCTGGCGACGGCAAACGCATTTCGGTGAAGTGCGACTACCGCCTGGTGATCGACAACCTGATGGACCTGACCCACGAGACGTTTGTGCACGGTTCCAGTATCGGCAACCGCGCCGTGGCGGAAGCGCCGTTTGTCGCCACCCACGGCGACCGCACCGCTACCGTCACGCGCTGGATGGAGAATATTGAAGCGCCACCGTTCTGGGCCGGGCAGATCAAGCAGGCGCGCGGCTATGTCGGCCCGGTGGACCGCTGGCAGATCATCCGCTTCGAGGCTCCCTGTACGGTCACCATTGATGTGGGCGTTGCCGAGACTGGCACCGGCGCCATTCCGCCCGGCGGCAATGCAGGCGACCCGAATGCCGGGGATCGCAGCTGCGGCGTCAATGGCTTCGTGCTCAATACCATTACGCCTGAGACGGACGGCACCTGTCATTACTTCTGGGCCATCACCCGCAATTACCTGACGGACGAACAGCGCCTGACACACCAGATGCGCGAAGGAGTTTCTTCGATTTTCCGTGAGGATGAGGTGGTGCTCGAAGCCCAGCAGCGCGCCATCGACGCCCGCCCCGGCCACAAGTTCTACAACCTGAATATCGACGCCGGTTCCATGTGGGCGCGGCGCCTGATCGACGGTTTGATCGAACAGGAAGCCACGGGCAGCAAACGCGCCAGCGTGGTCCCCATCCGCCAGGTGGCGTGAACAACACATGCGCACGGGTATCGTGCGGCAGGACAGGCAGGCAAAATAGCTGCGCCATCCATGGAATCGCCACGCCCAGGCGGTTACCCTGCCAACCGGCTTACCTTACACCGCAGGAATGAAACATGCCCACCGCTCTCCGTAACCCTGGCGATGACACTGCCGCCAGCACTTCGCAAACCGTCAAGGCGCAGCGCCAGATTCGGGAGCTTATCCTCGCCGGCGCCCTGCCCGGCGGCAGCCGTATTGCTGAACTGACCATCGTGGAAAAGCTTGGCATTTCCCGCACGCCCATCCGCGCCGCGCTGATGCGCCTGGAACAGGAGGGTTTGCTGGAAACGCTGCCCAGCGGCGGCTACGCGGTCAAGATTTTCTCTGAACGCGATGTGACCGATGCCATCGAGCTGCGCGGCATGCTCGAAGGACTGCTGGCACGCCTGGCCGCCGAGCGCGGCGTGTCCGGCACCTTGCTGCAGGAAGCGCGCCGCTGCCTGGTGCATATCGACGAATGGCTGCGTGCGCCTACGCTGAGCGACGATACCTTCTCTCAGTACGTGGTCATGAATGAACGCTTCCACGCCCTGCTGCATGAAATGGCCGACAGCCCGACCATCGTGCGGCAATTGGAGCGTGTCATCAGCCTGCCGTTTGCCTCGCCGTCCGGATTTGTCATCGCCGAGGCCGAATCGCCCAATGCCCGCGACCTGCTGGCTGTCGCCCAGTACCAGCACTGGCGGGTACTGGACGCCATCGAGGCACGCGAAGGCGCTCGCGCGGAAATCATCATGCGTGAACACTCCCGCATCGCCCAGCACAATTTCCAGCGCGTGCTGCACAACCCCGACGCCGTGCCGGCGCTGTCTCCGCAAACCATAGGCGTACCGCTGATACGCCGCAAGACCTGATTTTCCGTCCTGGCAGGAAGCCCACCATGAAAACCCATGACAGCACGCCCATCCCCGCCGTCGTCGCCGGCATTGCAGACCTGACGCCCACGATCCGCGAATTCCTGATCCAGCCTCAGGATGGCGCCGTCATCGAGCATGAACCGGGCGCTCACCTGCCCGTGCAGGCCATGGTGCCCAATGCCGATGGCCTGCTGCAACCGCAACTGCGGCACTATTCGCTGGTCGGCGAACCCGACGCCGCTGGCTACCGCATCGCCGTCAAGCGGCAGGATGACGGCCGTGGCGGTTCGCTGTCCATGTGGCGCCTGGAAACAGGCGACAGGCTGTCCATTTTCTCGCCTGCCAATCATTTCCCGCTGGATCTCAATGCCGGCAGCTACCTGCTGGCCGCTGGCGGCATCGGCATCACGCCGCTGGTGTTCATGGCGCAACGGCTGCAAGCGCGCGGCGCCCGGTTGCGCATGATCTACAGCGCCCGTACGGCTCAGGAGCTGGCTTACGCCGATACCTTGCACGCCCTGCTGGGCGACGCCCTGCAGCTGCACGACGGCAGCGGCAATCTGCCCGACTATGCCGCTGCCATCGCCCAGTTACCCCCCGACGGCCTGATGTACACCTGTGGCCCGGCGCCCATGCTGGAGGCGCTCAAGCGCAGCTGGTCGGCCAGCGGCCGGCCGCTGGCAAACCTGCGCTTCGAAACCTTCGGCAGTAGCGGCAACCATCCCGCGCAGGCCTTTACCGTGCGTATTCCCCGCCACGGGCTGGAAGTCACCGTGCCTGTCGGCACCAGCCTGCTGGATGCGCTGGAAGCTGCCGGCGTCGCCACGATCTACGACTGCCGTCGCGGCGAATGCGGCCTGTGCGCCATGGATGTCCTGGGGGTGGACGGCATCATCGACCACCGCGACGTGTTCCTGTCCGATGAAGAAAAACACAGCAATACCCGCTTGTGCGCCTGTGTCTCGCGGGTAGTGGGCAGTGTCTCGCTGGATACGGCCTATCGGGTTGATACCCTGCCAATTCCAGCCTAGCTCATATTTATCATGAAATATATTCATAATGTATGGATATAAATACGGCTTCAAGCCAGCTTAAGAACTGGTGCTATCCCTTTATATTTAGGACAATTGCATTCCCTGCCTGATTCATCCGCTGTTCCGCCGGAGACTTCTTAACATGAAAAAACGTCATTTTCTGGGTGCCCTGCTGGGTGCTGCCGCCTTCGCCGGCATCGTTCCTTCCGCCATGGCGCAGGAAAAGCCTTTCAAAGTGGGCCTGTTGCTGCCCATGACGGGCCAGTTCGCCACGACGGGCCGCCAGCTCGAAGCTGCCGCCAAACTGTACGTTCAGGAACATGGCGATGTCGTCGCCGGCCGCAAGGTCGAACTTATCATCAAGGACGACACCGGCGTGCCGGATATCTCGCGCCGCCAGGCCCAGGAGTTGCTGGTCAAGGACAAAGTGGACGTTCTGGCTGGTTTCGGCCTGACGCCACTGGCGCTGGCCGCCGCCCCGCTGGCGACGCAATCCAAAACACCTGAAGTCGTCATGGCGGCAGGCACTGCCAGCATTACCGAGGCATCCCCCTACATCGTGCGCACCAGCGTCACCCTGCCGCAAGGCGCAGCCACCATGGCCAAGTGGGCCCCGGAAAACGGCATCAAGAAGGTTGTCACGCTGGTGAGCGACTACGGCCCCGGTATCGACGCCGAACAGTCCTTCATCGAAGAATTCAAAAACCGTGGCGGCGAAGTCGTGGAAACCCTGCGCGTGCCGCTGCGCAACCCGGATTTCTCGCCCTTCCTGCAGAAAGTCCGCGATATCCAGCCTGATGCCGTGTTCGTTTTCGTACCGTCCGGCGCTGGCGCGGCCCTGGTCAAACAGTTCGTGGAACGCGGCATGGACAAGGCGGGCATCCGCCTGATCGGCACCGGCGACCTGACCGACGACGACCTGCTCAACGGCATGGGCGACGACGCACTGGGCATCATCACCGCCTATCACTACTCCGCCGCCCACCCGTCGGAAGCCAATAAGCAATTCGTGGAAGCCTTCAAGAAGGCCAACAACGGCATGCGCCCCAACTTCATGGCCATTGGCGCCTATGACGGCATGCACGTGATCTACGAAGCCATCAAGGCCACCGACGGCAAGGGCGACGGCCCCGCGCTGCTGGCCGCCATGAAAGGCCTGAGCTACGAGAGCCCACGCGGCCCGGTCACCATCGACCCGGAAACGCGTGACATCATCCAGAACATCTACCTGCGCGAAGTCAAGCGCGACCCGGCTGACGGCGAACTCTACAACATCGAGTTCGATGTCGCCGAAGCCGTGAAAGACCCGTACAAGGAAGCCAAGAAAAACAAATAAGACCGCGCCCGCCATCGGCCGGGATCCTCCCCGGCCGATGTGCCACCCAGCACGCACGGCCTTGCTGCCACCGCCTTTCCCGCTTCCCTCCGCTACGCCCCGCCCCCTATGCTGACCATACTTTTCGACGGCATCGCCTACGGCATGCTGCTCTTCGTATTGGCTGTCGGCCTGGCAGTCACCATGGGCCTGATGAACTTCATCAACCTGGCCCATGGCGCCTTCGCCATGGTTGGCGGCTATGTCACTGTGATTCTGATGCAGCGCCACGGTGTTCCCTTCCTCGCCTGTCTGCCGGTGGCCTTCATTGTGGCCGCCGCCCTCGGCGCCCTCCTGGAGCGTACGCTCTACCGGCATATGTATGGCCGCCCCCACCTGGATCAGGTGCTGTTTTCCATCGGCCTGACCTTCATGGCCATTGCCGCTGCCGACTACTACATGGGCTCGTCCCAGCAGCTCATCCAGATGCCGGCCTGGCTGCGCGGCCGCACCGAGATCGACATCGGCCCCTGGACCCTGGGCATGGGCTATTACCGGATATTCATCATCGTGGTTTGCGCCGCGCTGACGCTGGTGCTGCAGTACCTGCTGTCCCGCACCCGCTTTGGCAGCCGCCTGCGCGCTGCAGTGGACGATCAGCGCGTGGCTGCCGGCATGGGCATCAACGTTAACCGTGTGTTCCTGCTGACCTTTGCCGCCGGCTCCGGGCTGGCCGGGCTGGGTGGTGCCATGGGCGCCGACCTGATGGGCCTGGACCCGACCTTCCCGCTCAAGTTCATGGTGTATTTCCTGATCGTGGTGGCCGTGGGCGGCACCGCATCCATTACTGGCCCCCTGCTCGCAGCGCTGCTGCTGGGCATTGCCGATATCGCCGGCAAGTACTACATCCCGCAATTGGGCGGTTTCATCGTCTATGGCGTCATGATCGTCATCCTGATCTGGCGTCCCCAGGGCCTGTTCGCCCGTAAAGGAGGCAGAAAAGCATGAGTTCCTCCACACTCCTCTCCCCCGCGCAGGCGCTGCGCCGCCAGGGCGCCTGGCGCCTCTGGGAAGCGCCTTTCTGGCTGGTGGTGTTCCTGCTGCCCTGGCTGGCCAGCGACTATGCCATGCTGATCAACGAGATCGCCATCGTCGCGCTGTTCGCGCTGTCGCTGGACCTGATCCTGGGCTATGCCGGCATCGTTTCGCTGGGGCATGCCGCCTTCTTCGGCATGGGCGCCTACAGCGCCGGCCTGTTCGCCCTGCACGTGTCGCCTGACCCGCTGCTGGGCCTGGCCTTCGGCACCGTGTGCGCACTGCTGCTGGGCCTGCTGTTCAGCCCGTCCATCATGCGCGGCACGGATCTCAGCCGCCTGATGGTCACCATCGGCGTCACGCTGATCCTGTACGAACTGGCCAACCAGATGGCCTGGCTGACGGGCGGCGCCGATGGCCTGCAAGGCATCATGATGGGACCGCTGTTCGGCACCATCGAGTTCGACTTCTACGGCCAGACGGCGGCCTGGTATTCGATCACCGTCCTGCTGCTGATGCTGGCCCTCATGCGCGTCCTGGTGAATTCGCCCTTCGGTGCCACGCTGCAGGCCGTACGCGACAACCCCTTGCGCGCCTCGGCCATCGGCATCCCCGTGGCAGCCCGCCTGGCGGTCGCCTACACCCTGTCGGCCGGCATGGCAGGCATGGCGGGTTCGCTACTGGCGCAGACCAACGCCTTCGTTTCGCTCGATGTGTTCGACTTCGCGCGTTCGGCCGATGTCGTCCTGATCCTGGTGATCGGCGGCGCCGGCTGGCTCTACGGCGGCATTTTCGGTGCCATCGTCTTCAAGCTGATGCACGACGTGCTCTCGGCCATTACGCCGCAGTACTGGATGTTCTGGCTGGGCCTGTTCCTGGTTGTCCTGACACTGGTCGGCCGCGACCGCCTGCTGCGCCCCTGGACCTTGCTGCGCCGCCCCGGCAAGCGCGCCAGCGCCTCGAACGCTGCGGGAGAAACCCCATGAGCCACACCACTCCGGACACCGCCCCCATCGTCCTGCAGGCTGAAGGGCTGGCCAAGAAATTCGGCGGCATCGTCGCCACCAACAACGTCTCGCTGGCGCTGCACCGTGGCGCCCGCCATGCGCTGATCGGCCCCAACGGCGCGGGCAAGACCACGCTGATCAACCTGCTGACGGGCGTACTGACGCCCACCAGCGGCCGCATCCTGCTGGAAGGCGAAGACATCTCCCGGCTGCAGCCCTACAAGCGCGTGCAGCGCGGCCTGGTGCGCACCTTCCAGATCAACCAGTTGTTCGACAACTTCACACCGCTGCAAACCTTGGCGATGACCCTGAGCCAGCACCGCGGCCTGGGCTCACGCCTGTTCGGCAAGCTGGGGCGCGACCCCGGCATTGCGGAACGCTGCGAGGAACTGCTGCAACGCTTCCACCTGAGCAGCGTCATGCACCAAAGCACACGCACCCTGCCCTACGGCAAGCGCCGCCTGCTGGAAATTGCCATCGCGCTGGCCTGCGAACCGCGCGTGCTGCTGCTCGATGAACCCGTGGCAGGAGTACCGGCGGGCGAACGCGAAGAACTGTTGCGTACGGTAGCAGAACTGCCCGAGGACGTTTCGGTGCTGCTCATCGAGCACGACATGGATCTGGTGTTCAGCTTCGCCAAGCGCATGACGGTACTGGTCAATGGCACCGTCCTGACTGAAGGCTCGCCCGAGGAAATCGCCAACGACCCCGAAGTCAAGGCGGTCTATCTCGGCCATGGAGAAGACGCACATGCCTGAATTACTGCAAGTCGAGAACCTGAGCGCAGGTTACGGCGAAGCCATCATCCTGCAGAACCTGAGCTTCACACTCGCCGAAGGCCAGACACTGGCTTTGCTGGGGCGCAACGGCACGGGCAAGACCACGCTGATCAGCACCCTGGTCGGCGCCACCCGGCGCCATGCCGGCAGCATCGTGCTGGGCGGCGTGCCGGTGCACAACCGGCCTTCGCACGAACGGGCCGCCGCCGGAATAGGCTGGGTACCGCAGGAACGCAATATCTTCAAATCCCTGACGGTGCATGAAAACCTGACGGCCGTGGCACGCCCCGGCAAGTGGACGCCAGATCGCATCTACGCCATGTTCCCCAGGCTGGCCGAACGCAAGGAAAGCATGGGTACGCAGCTCTCCGGCGGCGAACAGCAAATGCTGGCTGTAGGGCGGGCACTGGCACTCAACCCGCGCCTGCTGTTGCTGGACGAACCCCTGGAAGGCCTGGCGCCCATCATCGTCGAGGAACTGCTCAAGGCCATCCGCCGCATCACCCGTGAAGAAGGCCTGAGCGCCATCATCGTGGAACAGCACCCACAGGCGATCCTGGCGATTTCCGACGACGCCATCGTGCTGGACCGCGGCAGCATCGTGCATCGCGGCACGGCGCAGGCGTTGAAGGACGACGAGGAACTGCTGGATTCGCTGCTGGGCGTGGCGCGCTAAGACCGGCCACAACCCGCCTGGCCATGTACGGTTCCTCTCTCGACCGGCATGACCAGGCGCCTGCCCCACCGTCGGCTGCCTGCCGTTACCCGCAGGCGTCGGCAACGTAGCGCCACATCCAGGCACCGGTCTCAGTCACATCACCTGATGATCCTCATCTCCTTGTCCCTGGCGCGGCCCCCCTCATGGTCGCCGGATTCCCCCCTCTTTTGCCT
>NZ_CBCSIQ010000008.1:0-136334 GCF_965139615.1 Kerstersia similis | reverse complement strand
AACTGTTCAAGCAGTTCGGCTGGAATAACCGGCAATACCGGCAGTGGGGTCTTTGTCTTGCGAGGCATAATCACTCCTTGAGTGCATGTTATGCCTTAAACACGAAATCTCTGACAGGCCCAATTTTTACGACAAAATCAGCGAATGCCTGCGAATAATCCCGCTTAATGAAGCCATATTTACCTGACAGCCAACCGACGGCGCCCCCGACAACAATAGGCCCCAGGGCCGCCATAATAATCTGCGTCAACATTCTGTGATTCTCCTGCGTTGCTGAATAGCCAAAAGCCAGGCACCGGAAAACTTGCCAATCCCTGAGGGGCAAGGGCACCTTCATTACTTGAAAACAATCAATAAAAACTTCGCCATGATGGCGTACCAAGATGACAAAACGACAAAAACACCCAACCTGATTCGCCCGTATTCCATCTATGGAACACTTGTGCGCTCCTGATGGACACACGTAAAAAAACCCCCACATGGAATACATATGGGTAGTCGCTTTATGACAGACAGACGGATGATCCGGCCAGACTGCGCAAAAAAACTATAAGTAATTACGCGTAATACTCTACTGCGGCCGCCAGGCCGGATACTTGAGCGGCACGGTGCGGGTGCGGGTTCGCCTGGAACCGCCCCCCCGTCATCCGAACCGTAGAGGATGTCAGCCGTGGCAGACTTCCTCGACATGCACCGTCGTCGGTGCCGCAGCGAAGAAGGGGCTGATGATGGCGCGCCACGCAGGAAACGCCGGGGACTGCCGGAAACCCACCATGTGGTCATCCAGCGTTTCCCATTTGATTTGCAACTGATAGATTTCCGGCGTCTCTATTGCACGCCGTACCTGGTATCCCAGAAACCCCTTGGAATGGGCGATGATGGTGTCTGCACCGTGCTTGATCGCAGCTTCGAAATCACTCTGCTGGCCAGGATGGATATGAATCTCTGTTACTTCGTAAATCATGTTCGGCCTCTGGGTTTCAGACAGTTACCACTATAACTTATCTCAACTGACAAAGCGTAAGTGTTTATTTCAAACACCAGCCAAACTAGCAGTTTGCGCGCTAAACGTTGTTTTCTTCCAGTCAAGAAATGATAACCGCAATTTTCATCAGAGATTCACAATCATTCTCAGGGAAAACCACGAAGCACCAATCTTTTTGCAATAACAAAATAATCTTGCCAAGCGCATCGGGCCGCTTGATTTAGATCAATAGAGCTGCAAAAAAGAAGAATTATCAAATACGTCCGATTCGCGCATCAGGCATCCCGCCATCGGACATGTGCCTGACCTATCCTGACTGCCTGGCAGCAGTTAGGTAAATATTTATTAGCGTTAAATAAATAAAAATACCGCCTGAAGCCCTGTGCCTCACCGATGCCTCGCCCCTGGCCACCCATTTCAGCCAGCGACGCAGTGATCACCATCAGGGGAGGTGCCCGCGTTCACACTCGCGGAACCGCCAGGCCTCACGCTGCTCTGGCAGCGAACCCGAACCACCGATGCCGCATCCGGATTGAACACCGACTGAACCGTTCCGTGGAAATGTCATGCATCACCTCCGGCACGATTCATGGACAATCATTCAATCCGCCATTGCCTCACTGTCAGAATTTCCTGTTACCAAGCCATCATTTCAAATAGGAATATATCGCCATTCCCTATTGCATGGACAACACGGCATCCGACATTCAGGATGAACGCGCCATTCATTCCATTCAATTCCCGCAGCACTCGACAGAAAATGCACTCCCACGCCGAAACTGAATGCAAGAAATAGATTGCCAGGCAATTATTTTTTATTGCAAGACAAGGATTCGCACCGAGACATTCGCCTTAATCGGCACTCGTTTCCCTGCCGAACATCTGCCAAGCCAGAGATCAAAACTCTTTCGACCCGAAATCCCTGCACACCACAAGCCTGATCACCGCAGTCAAAAATCACCGCAGTCGCTCGCAGTAGATAATTCGCGGGACGCATGGTCAAACACCATGCTGGCTGCTGGCGCAATGCACCAGGTGCAAGACCTCGCCGATAGCGGCGCGGCCGCCTGCCATCCCGCACCGGCGTCCCTGCGTTCGGGTGGGTCGGGAAGCGAGCCTGTGTGGCCCAAGCCGATTGCCATATGTTGCGGCGGGGATTCCGCCTACTTCCCCAGAAACATCCGCCATGACTTGCACTGATTGCGGAAAACGTCGGCATTTCCTGGTTCAGCCGCTTCCCAGAAAATGCTGTCTCAGAACGTTTTCATGCCGAATGCAAATTGGCTGGATACTTGCACCCCATGGCTCAACATCGACTCGAAACACTGATAGCCAGCACCATCCATTCATAATACCGGCCCATCCGATTCATCTGCCTGCGATTGCAATACGATCAGAATGGTGAATAGCCAGGCTTATTGAGCAGCGCTCTTGCCTATTTCAGCAAAATATTCCGCCCTACCGTTTCCAGTCGTGTATGGCCGCAAAACGCCATGCTGGTTTCCAACTCTTTCTGCAGGATTTCCAGGGCTCGGCGCACGCCTGCCTGGCCATATGCACCAAGGCCATAGGCGAAACTGCGGCCAATCAAGGTTCCTTTTGCCCCTAGTGCCCAAGCCTTGAGAATGTCCTGGCCGCTACGGATGCCGCTATCGAGCCATACGTCGATATCCTGCCCAACCGCCTCGACAATGCCAGGCAAGGTGCTGATGGTGGATGGTGCGCCGTCCAGCTGCCTACCCCCGTGGTTACTCACGACCAGCGCATCCGCGCCACTTTCTGCTGCCAACCGGGCATCCTCCGCATCCATGATTCCTTTCAGTATCAGCTTGCCTCCCCAGCGGTTCTTGATCCACGCCACATCCTGCCAATTCAGGGTCGGGTCGAACTGCTCCAGCGTCCAGGCGGCCAGGTCGCGCATATCTGACACCCCCTGGGCATGGCCGACGATATTGCCAAATGTCCGCCGCCGCGTTTTCAGCATGTTGCGGCACCAATAAGGCTTGGTCGCCAGGTTGAGCAGATTGGCCAAGGTAGGCCGGGGCGGCGTGGACAAGCCGTTCTTGATGTCCTTGTGGCGCTGGCCGAACATCTGCAGATCCATCGTCAACACCAGCGCGCTGCAGTTTGCCGCCTTGGCTCTGTCGATCAGACTGGCCACGAAATCGCGATCCCTCATCACATAGAGCTGGAACCAGAACGGATGGCCCTTAGTCTCGGCTGCAACTTCCTCCAGAGAACAGATACTCATGGTGGACAAGGTGAACGGAACGCCAAAATCCCGTGCGGCCCGTGCAGCCAGGATTTCCCCATCGGCATGCTGCATGCCGGTCAGGCCTACTGGCGCCAACGCCACCGGCATGGCCACCTCCTGCCCCAGCATGCGCGTGCGGGTCGAACGGCCCGACATATCCACCGCCACTCGCTGACGGAACTTGATCTGCTGGAAATCCGCTTCGTTGGCACGATAGGTGGATTCCGTGTAGGAACCTGTATCCACATAATCGTAGAACATGCGCGGCACACGCTTACGTGCCAGCACGCGCAAGTCTTCAATGCAGGTAATTTTCTGAAGCATGGTCATGTTGAACCCGTCCTGCCTGAATGAGACTGCCCGGTCCGTACAGCCGCCAGGCACCGCGAGCGGGCAGATTCGCCGCCCGCGGCGCCTGACATGCGCCGGCCGTTCCCGCCCTCAGGCGGCTCCCTTCCGGTAAGCCAGATAATTGCGCTGGATCGCAATGTGGTCTGCGATGAAACGGGCGTCGTGCCAGACTCCCCAGATAAAGGAGGACGAACGGTTGGTCTGGTTCGGCAGCCCCAGGAAGTAGATCCCCGCTTCGGCGGAAATACCGCGCTTGTGCAAGGGAGCGCCGTTTTCATCAAAAGCGTTTACTTGCAGCCAGCTGTAATCAAACTTGAAGCCCGTGGCCCAAACGATAGCGGAGATGCCGGCCTCAGCCAGGTTCAGCTTGAGTATGGGATGCTTAATGCAATCAGGATCGGGCAACGGCTCCCAGGCTTGCGGCTCCGGCGGCAAGTCCAGTCCGGTGCGCGCCACGAAGGCATCGGCCTCGCGCAGCACTTCGTAATAGTCGGCGTCGCCCTGCGCGATATTGCGGGCCAAATCATCCGAGAAATGAATGACGCCATTGTCGAAATGGTCCGTCACGCCGACGAGGGTGATGCCATCATGTGCCAGGCGGCGGAAGTCCATGGTTTTGCCGCCGTCGTAGCCACTGACGGCAAAGGCCACATGCTTTTTCTTCTGCTTGCCCACCTCGTCCCACATGCCCAGCGGGCCCAGCCACCAGCAATAATCGCGTTCGCGGTAAGCACGCGGCGGACGGTAATGTTCGCCTATCGAAAGGTACACCTTCCTGCCCGCCTTGTTCAGTTCCTCAGCAATCTGGGAGCCTGAGGCGCCGCCGCCGACCACCAGCACGGCCCCCTCGGCCAGCTGCGCCGGATTCTTGTAGTGCGAGGAATGAATCTGCTGGATGCCGGCGCTCTCCGGGACGATCGTCGGAAAGCTGGGCACCTGGAACGGCCCGGTCGCCGCCACCACATTGTTGGCTTCCATCACGCCTTCGGACGTCGTGATGGTAAAGCCCGGACGGCCTTCGTTGGGTACCACGGATGTCACGGCCACCCCCGTACGAACCGGTGCCTCGATCATCCGGGCGTAATCCTCGAAGTAGCGTGCCATGCGCTCCTTGGGCGGAAACACATCGGGGCCGACATCTTCGAATTTCATATTGGGGAAGCGGTCATGCCAGGCCGGTCCGTTAGCGACCAGCGAATCCCAGCGCTCGGAGCGCCAGCGCTCGGCGATCCGCTGGCGCTCCAGCACCACATGCGAGATGCCTTGATCACGCAAGTGCTCACTCATGGCGATGCCTGCCTGACCGGCACCGACAACTACCGTATCGAATTTTTCCACGGCCATTTTTTCCCTCGATTGAAGCTAGTCTGTATTGGCTCGATGTGGATGTCCGCAAGGAAACCCATCAGCGATCTGCAGCAATGAAATCGCATGGGGAAGCCACATGTGTTCATGCATGGGAACCGAGTGTGCAAAAACTCCAGGCGTTTGAGAACTTCGATTTTCGGACGCGAGGCTTAGGAAAAATCAAAGCACCCGCCCGAGCACCGTGGCGCAACCGGCATCGAGCGCACCGGCGTGAAATTTCGTTTTTCTGAGGGGCGGCATCGGAATCGACAAAGAGGTGAAAAAAGGGCTTTGACGTAAGCTTGACTCACCGTTCATTGAGCGTTCCCGCACTGGCCTGCACTTCAGGATGCCGTTGGCGCGCCTGACTGGCGAAGCAGGAACGTTGCGCTCAATCCCAGCAATGATCAGTCCGCACGATACCGATACCATGAGCCCAAGCGATTCTTCCACCACCCAGCAAAGCCCCTCCCGGCCTGACCAGGCCGCTGTCAGTCTCGAGCGCGTGGCCAAGAAGTACCGCGATCAGACAGTGCTGAAAGACCTGACCCTGAAGATCCAGCGCGGAGAGTTCCTGACGCTGTTGGGTCCCTCCGGCTGCGGCAAAACCACCTTGCTCAACCTGATCGCCGGCTTCGCCGAAGCCGATAACGGTGAAATCTTCATTGACGGGCAATTGGTGACGAATCTGCCGCCCCACCAGCGCAACATCGGCATCGTGTTCCAGAACTACGCGCTTTTCCCGCATATGACGGTGGAACGCAATATTGGCTACGGGCTGAAGATGCGTGGCATCGCGGCAGGCGAGATCCAGCAACGCGTTCAGGAAGCCATGGCCATGGTCAAGCTCGACGGCCTCGGACAGCGCAAGCCCAAGGAGCTTTCCGGCGGACAGCAGCAACGTGTCGCGCTCGCGCGCGCTCTGGTCATCCGCCCTTCGGTACTGCTGCTCGATGAGCCTTTTTCCGCCCTTGATAAAAGCCTGCGTGGCTCCATGCAGGTAGAAATCCGCGACATTCAGCGGCAGCTTGGTGTCACGACAGTGTTCGTCACCCATGACCAGGGCGAAGCCTTGAGCATGTCCGATCGCGTAGCCGTCATGTCAGCTGGGGAAATCCGCCAGATCGCCACGCCAGACGCCCTGTACCGCGACCCGCAGGACACCTTCGTGGCCTCGTTCCTGGGTGATGTCAACGTCCTGCCCGCACACTACCATGGCGAGGATGCCAAAGGCATCCATCTGCGCCTGGGCACCGGGCTCCTACATGTGCCACGCAACCGGCTGGTCGGCGGCGAACATGACGGCGGCCGCCTGGATATCTATGTGCGTCCAGAACAGATCCAGCTGGAAGAACTGCATGCCAATTCCGTCTTGAGCGGTACGGTCGTCAACCACGTGTTCCAGGGCGACCACATCAATTCCTATATAGATGTGGACATTGCCGTCGCCGGCCGCCAGCGGATCATGGTGCGCAGCCCTGGGCTATCCGCAATGAAGCAGTGGCCCGTCAGTTCCGTCGTCGGGCTGGCGATGCCGGACGACGGCATCAGCGTCTTCCGCCCCTGAACAGCATCATCCCCCCGAGTGACCGACATGCCGACCGACATGCCTGAACGGCTTCCTGCCACCATGCAGGCCATCATTGCCCGTGAACCTGGCGACGCCACTGTCCTGGCCCTGGCCGAACGCCCGGTTCCCGCTCCTGGCGCCGGTCAGGTGCTGCTGCGCGTACTGGCCGCCGGCGTCAACCGGCCCGACATCATGCAACGCGAAGGCAAGGCCAGCCCGGCGCCGGGTGTCACAGATATTCTCGGCCTGGAAGCCTGCGGCGAAGTCGTGGCCTGCGGCGCAGGCGTGCCTGCCGCCTGGATGGGCCAGCGCCTGATGGCCCTGCTGCCCGGTGGCGGCTATGCGCCCTGGTGCGTGGCGACGCTGGCGCATTGCCTGCCGGTGCCGGATGGCATCAGCCACGATGCGGCGGGCGCGCTGCCTGAAGGCCTGTTCACCGTATGGCATAACCTGTTTGAGCTCGGTGGCCTGCAAATGGGCCAGACGGCGCTGATCCACGGCGGCGCAGGCGGCATCGGCAGCCTGGCCATCAGCATGGCAAAAGCCACAGGCGCCAGCGTGATCACCACCGTCGGACAACCGGAGCGCCGGACAGCGCTGGTCGATATGGGAGCCGACCTGGCGCTCTGCTATCGCAACGAAGATTTTGTTCAGGGCTGCCTGGATTTCACCCAGGGGCGCGGCGTGGATGTCGTGCTGGACATGGTCGGCGGCGACTACATTCGCCGCAATCTCCAGGCCATGGCCTTCGGCGGCAGGCATATCAGCCTGTCATTCATGCAGGGTTCAGCGGTAACGCTTGAACTGCTGACGCTGATGCAAAAACAATTGAGCCTGCATTCGTCCACCATGCGCCCTCAGAGCCACGAGGAAAAAGCCCGCATGGCACGAGCGATCACAACGCATGTGCTGCCCCTGCTTGCCAAAGGAGCTGTCCGGCCACGCGTGCACACCATCTTGCCGCTGGCCCAGGCCGGCGCCGCCCACACCCTGCTGGAAAACGGCGAGGTATTCGGCAAGATCGTGCTGCGCCCCTGAGCCGAGCCAGCCAGGCCGCAGCCCCCTTCATTCCTCACAGGCCAGAACCATGCTGCAACTGCTCTACGCCCCCACCTCCCCCTTCGTTCGCAAGGTCATGGTGTGCGCTCACCTGCTTGATCTTGTCGATCATATCGCGCTGCTCGACAGCGCGGCCCACCCCATCCGCCGCGACCCGCGCATCGCCGCCCATAACCCCCTGGCCAAGGTTCCCACGCTTATCCTGCCGGACGGCCTGGCCCTCTACGACAGCCGCGTCATTTGCGAGTACCTGGCCGCCCGCGCCCACGACACCCATCTGTTCCCTGCCGCCCCGGAACGCTGGCGCACGCTGACCTGGCAGGCCCTGGGTGACGGTTTGCTGGATGCTGCCCTGCTGGCACGCTATGAGTCCACCGCCAGGAGCGCAAGTGAACAATCCGCCGCCTGGCGTACCGCGCAACTGGGCAAGGTACAGGCCGGCTTGCAGGCCCTGGAATCCCTGGCCCCCGCCCTGGCGGTGAGCACGCCGAGCATAGGAGAAATCACCATAGGCTGCGGGCTGGGCTACCTGGATTTCCGTTTTCCCGAAATCGACTGGCGCAGCGAGCACCCGCAGCTGACACGCTGGTTTACCGCCTTCATGGCCTTGCCTGCCATGCAGCTCACCGCCCCCCATGAGGCATGATCTTCGCCATGACACCCCCTGATCTTCCCCACAAACGGGTCTGGTTCCTCAACGGCCCCAATGCCAATCTCTATGGACTGGACGCCAGCAAGGTGTATGGCAACGACAGCTTCCCGGTCCTGCAACAACGCTGTGAAGCCAAGGCCGCCGCCTTGCAACTGGACTTGCGCTTCGTGCAATCAAACTACGAAGGCCAACTGGTTGACTGGATCCAGGAGGCCCGCGGCACCGCCGCAGGCATCATCATCAATGCCGCGGGCCTGACCTACAGTTCGATACCCATTCTCGATGCGCTGCTGGCCTTTCCCGGACGCATCATCGAAGTCCACATGAGCAATATCTGGCGCCGTGAACCGTTTCGCCATCATTCCTACATTTCCAAGGCTGCCGACGGCGTCATTGCCGGCCTGGGCGGCAACGGCTATGAAATGGCCATCGAAGCCATGTCCCGGCTGATCGACACGCCCGAGACGCAAACGCCATGACGCCCCCTCGACCGCCCCAGCCCGCCCTGGGCACCCTGGCCTTCTACAGCGAGTTCGACGATTTCAAGGTCTGGAAGGCTGCCTTGCAGGCGCAATTACCCATGCTGGACATCGTGCATGCCAGTGAGATCCGGGACCCGGCGGATATCCACTATGTCCTGGCCTGGAAGCCGCCCGAAGGTTTCTTCGACCCGATGCGCAACCTGCGCCTGATCATCAATCTGGGCGCTGGCGTGGATGCGCTGACAGGACGGCGGGATTTGCCTGACGGCGTTCCCATCACCCGGCTCAGCGATCCGCGCATGGCGCAAATGATGGCCGGCTACGTACTGTTTGCGGTACTGCGACACGCCCGTGACATTCCCTACTTCGAACAGGCCCAACGCCAGGGCAAATGGGCCTACCGCCACCCTCGTTCACCCGAGGAAATCCGAGTCAGCGTGCTCGGGCTGGGGGAACTGGGCGCTCAGGCTGCCGGGGAACTGCAACGGCAGGGGTTTGCCGTCAGCGGCTGGTCACGCACACCACGAGACATTGCCGGCGTGCGTTGCCATGCCGGCCCGGACACGCTGGAAACCGTCCTGTCGCAAGCGGATATTCTGGTGGTCATGCTGCCGCTCACGCCCGAGACCCGCGGCCTGCTGAACCGTCAAAAACTCCTGAAGCTGCCGCACGGCGCAGCGCTCATCAATGTGGCCCGAGGCGCACTGATCGACCAGGCCGCCATGACCGAACTGCTGCAATCGGGGCATATCGGCTCGGCCACACTGGATGTCTTCGAACACGAACCCCTGCCAGCCAGCGACCCCTTATGGCTGCTGGACAATGTGCTCATCACCCCGCATCTGGCATCGGTCGCGATCCCTTCCTCCGCCGCAGCGCAAATCGCCCAGAACATTATCCGGGCCAGCCGGGGCGAAACACCCGCGCACCAGGTCACGCCCGCACGCGGATACTGACGCTCACGGCCAGGCTCGCCGCCTCGCCCACTTGCCGCTCCACGGAACGCACTGTTCCCGCAGGCCTGAAACCATCCCGCCTGCGGGAACAGTGCGCCCTGGCTCGGCGGCTTGCCCAGGATAGGCATCTCTGCACCGGGTGTGCATGAGGGATGCCAAGACCAGAGCCCCGCTCGGAGACCTCAACACCTCTGCCTGGGCCTGGCGGACGCTTCCAGGAAACAGCCGCACGCCCTCGGTCGCTGAATGCGAAGACAGCCCGGCTGTGCCATCCAGCACAGCCGGGCTGTCGTCCCAAGTCTGCTGCGTCAGCAGCCGTCTGCGAGTCAGTGCCCCTCTTCGATATTGAGCACCTTGCCCAAACCCAGGAAACGGTTGGCAATCACCAGAGCCCCGGCTGTCACCACGATATAGACCACGGACAATGCCGCCAGGGTCGGGTCGGCATACTCTCGTACATAGTTGTACATGGAAACCGGCAGCGTCTGAGTGACCTGCGTCGTGACAAACAAGGATGCGGTGAATTCATTGAACGACATGATGGCGGCAAACAGCCAGCCGCCAAACAGCCCAGGGGCCAGCAAGGGCAGCGTGACGGTGAAAAGCACTTTCACGGGCGTCGCACCCAGGCTGGCAGCCGCCTGCTCCAGACGTTCGTCCATGTTCTCCAGCGACACATAGACACTGCGCAACACGAACGGCAAAACCAGCATGACATGGCACAGAATCACCAGGGCAAAGCCACGCTCCACCTGGAACTGCGCCACCAGAATCAACAAGCCCAGCCCCAAGGTGAAATGGGGAATGACCAAGGGCGACAGCAGCACGCTTTGCAGCGCAGCCTTGCCCCAGAACTCCAGTCGCTTGACGGCGATGGCCAGCGCGGTGCCGATGACCAGTGCCAGCGATGAGGCCCAGGCCGTCACGATCAGGCTGGATTTGAAGCCATGCTGGAAGTCCGGGTAGGTAAAAACACGCGCAAACCATTTCCACGACCAGGACTGGGGCGGGAACGTCAGAATGGCGCGCTCATTGAAGGCAGCAATGCTCACCACCAAGACAGGCATCAGTACAAAGGCAAGAATCAAGGCCACTGTCACGGGGCCGGCCACGCGCAGCGGCAAAGGCAAGGCGGAACGCATGCACATTTCAATGGCCTCCAATTTTCTTGAGCCGGCGGGTCAATATGCCCAGCAGCATCAGCGACACGACCGTCAGTACCAGGCCCGCAATGCTGAGACTGGCCGCCAGGGGGAAATTCATGGACGAGAAGCCCAGTTGATATACCAGGGTCGAAACCGTGGGCACCCGGCCACCGCCTATCATCTGCGGGGTGGCGAACGCGCTGAAAGTCCAGGCAAATGCCGTGGTGATACTGGCCAGAATGCCCGGCATGGACAAGGGCAAGGTAACGGTCAGGAAGGTGCGCACCGGACCGGCGCCCAGGCTTTGCGCCGCCTTTTCATAGGCCCGGTCGATATGCGAAATGGCCGTTGCCAGCATCAGGACGACGACGGGAATGGTTACGTGCACCAGCGCAATCAGGACACCCAGGTGGGTGAACATCAGCTGCAAAGGTCCGTCTATCAGGCCCAACTGCCGCAACAGGGTATTGATGAATCCCGTATTGCCCAGCACGATCAGCCAGGAGTACGTGCGCACGATCTCCCCCAGGAACAGCGGCGTGATCGAAGCGATCAGAATGAATGCCTTCAGGCCCCGATGGCGCACACGCACCAGCGCATAGGCCAGGGGGTAGGCCACCAGCAGCGTCAGCACCGTCGTTTCGAGGCTCAGCAGAAAAGTGTTCAGGAACGCGCTGAGATAGATCGGCTTGTCCAGGTCGGTGAAGTTGGCGAATGTCAGCCCGCCCACATCCAGGGAACCAGGAATGAAGGTTCGCAAACTGAACTGGAAGACAGCGGCCAATGCGGCGCAAATGCCCAGTGCAACAAGCACTGCGGGGGATACCAGCCATGCCCTGAGTCCGGATAGCGTGTTCATAGCTAGGGTGCTCTGTCTAGAAGAGGAAAAACCGGCGCGGCAGTCAAGCGATGTCCATCTCTGACTTCCGCGCCGTTGAATGCGCTGCCAACAATCAGTTCATGATGTTTTCAGTGAACCACTTGCGCCATTCCGCCGTTTTTTCAGCGCGCAACTTGTTGTCGATCACAATGGTCTGCGTATCCCACTGGTCCTTGGTCGTAAAGACGCCGGGCAAGGCAGCATCCTCGGCAGACACCTGGGCGTTATCCACGACGGGGCTGGCCTTCTTCGCGGCCACGATCTTCGCCTGGACTTCGGGCGACAGTGCAATGCTCATGAATTTGTAGGCCAGGTCTTCCTTGTCGGAACCCTTCATGATGCCCATGGCATCCACCCCCAGCACCGCGCCCTCCTTGGGCATGGCTACCTTGATGGGCACGCCCTGATTGATCATGTGGTAGGCGTTCATCGACAGCAGCACCTGCACTGGCGTTTCTCCGGATGCAATCAGCTGCTGGCTGTTAGCGTCGTTGGTGTAGAACGCCTTGAAATTGGGCTTGAGCGCCTTGAGTTTCTCCTGGCCCTTTTCCCAATCGGCCGCGTCGGCGCCAGAGAGCTTGGCGGACACGGCGATGATGTGGCTGGGATCGAAATCGGGCGAAGCGATCTTGCCCTTGAGCGCCGGGCTCCAGAGATCTTCCCAGCTGCTGAAGGTGACATCGTCCGGCACCAGATCCGGACGGTAGCCGATGGTATAGACATAGGCCCAGCTGCCGAGATGGTAAGGGCTGATCCTGGCCTGCTCGACCAGGTGATCGTAGTTGGCAATCTTGCTGGTATCGAGCGGCTCGAACAGATCCGCATCCGCATACAGCCAACCGATGTGCGAGGTCGTGAACGTAATATCGCTTTCCGGCTTGGATGCCAGCTTGGCCTTGTTCAAGCGGTCAATGGTGCCGCCCGTGATGTATTCAACCGGCACACCGGTTTCACGCGTGAACTGCTTGCCGATGTTTTCATCAATCAGGTCACGGAAACTGCCGCCCCAGGTACTCACTACCAATGGTTCCTGAGCCCAAGCCACGGAAGAAAAAAGCGCACCGGCCAGAACGCCGGCCGTCATGTATTTCTGAATCATTGAAAACCTCTTTCAGTAGGTTGAACTGTCTCGGAACAAAACCGCAAGCAAGGCGGGTGGCAATGAATACCGGCCTGAACGCAGAAGCCGACCCAGGCACGCGTGGCGCCATTTCCTGCCTGGCGGCGATGAAGCGGCGGCCCCTTGGGCGCCACCTGCAAGCAAGGCCAGGCAAGGTCTGCGTGGAAAAATGATCGGAGATACCGAGGGTGCCCGCCAAGTCGCCTTTTCCTTATGGGTGGCTCGCAATTCCTGAGGATTTTTCGTGGTGCATCGACCTGGCCTATCACGGTGCAAATGCACGGAAACAGTGCATCCGGCGCCATGGCGAACTATCGGAAAATCCGACACACCGGGCCGGAAAAGACAAATGGGCAAGGTCGGGGATTTGGCCGAGGATGACATCCGAGAACGGCCCTGACAGGCCATGATCCATCACCCGGAACCCTTGCCACCATGAAACACACCCGCATCCGCACCTTCAACACCAAAGACACGTATCCCGAACAGAAACTGGATAACGACCTGTGCCAGGCCGTCGTCGCACGTGGCCGCACCGTGTTTCTGCGCGGGCAAATCGGCCAGAACCTGGATACCTCCGCAAGCGTATGCATTGGCGACGCCAAGGGCCAGGCGGAACAGGCCATGGCCAACATCGACATGCTGCTGAAGGAAGCTGGCGGTGAGCTTGAAGACATCTGCAAGATCACGATCTACCTGATCGACCCGCGCTATCGTGAAGAGGTCTATCGCGTGGTAGGCAGCTGGCTCAAAGGGGTGCATCCGGTCTCCACCGGCATTGTCGTCTCTGCCCTGGCCCGCCCGGAGTGGCTGGTTGAAATCGACGCCACTGCCGTCATCCCGGACTGACCCTGCCCAGGAGCCTGCGACATGACCTTTTCCATCATCGCGCGTTGCCCGGCAAGCGGCCAGTTCGGCGCCGCCGTCGCGTCATCTTCGCCCGCCGTCGCATCACGTTGCATTCGCGCCCGTCAGGGCGTGGGGGCAGCTGTCAGTCAATGCATCACAGACCCGAAACTGGGGCCCATGCTGCTCGACCTGATGGCCCAGGGACACACGCCGCAGGCCGCTGTCAACGCCTTGCAGGGCGAAGCGTTCATCGAGTACCGGCAGCTCATGGCCATCGACGCGCATCATTCTGCCGTCATCTTCACCGGTGCCGCCGCCCTGGGTACGCTTTCCAGCGCCATCGGCCAGGACGCTGCCTGCGCCGGCAACATGCTGGCTACGCGGGATGTGCCGCAAGCCATGCTGGCCGCCTTCGAGCACACCCAGGGCAGCCTGGCGGAACGCCTGATGCAGGCGCTGATTGCAGGCGAACAGGCCGGCGGCGAGGAAGGCCCGGTGCACTCCGCCGGGCTGCTGGTGTACGGGGAAGTCAGCTGGCCCATGATAGACCTGCGCATGGACTGGGTCGAAGACGATCCCATTGCGGCACTGGCCGCTGCCTGGACGGTCTATGCCCCGCAGTTACAAGACTACCTAACCCGGGCACGGGATCCTCGGGCCGCCCCCAGTTTCGGCGTCCCCGGCAATCTCTGACTGTGGTTGGCGCGGATGGGACAG
Organism: Kerstersia similis; assembly: GCF_965139615.1. Lineage (NCBI taxonomy): Bacteria > Pseudomonadati > Pseudomonadota > Betaproteobacteria > Burkholderiales > Alcaligenaceae > Kerstersia > Kerstersia similis. The sequence continues at coordinate 121,967 of NZ_CBCSIQ010000008.1, read as the reverse complement.
CACATGTGTTTGAGCGCAGCAGGCATTGGCCGCATAATCAGGACAGCATGCCCAAAACAGCCTGCACGGCAGTCGGCGCCCCAACCCTTCGCGTGCGGGCTGGCGCTTGGCCATGATCCTCGGCGCGTATCGCTCCCGCCCGGTCAAGGCGGATGATACCGACGCACCCAGACATTCGTTGCTCACAGGCTTCCGCCATGCTCAATCGCATCTCGTTGCGCCAGATGGAATACTTCGTCGCTACCGCCAAGCACGGCAGCATCGCGACGGCATCCGCACAGATTCACATTTCCTCGCCGTCGATTTCGGCCGCCATCGCCCATATCGAAGCGGAACTCGGTGTCCAGCTGTTCGTGCGCTATCCATCCAAGGGGCTGGCGCTGACTACCATCGGCACACAGGTCATGCAGGAGTGCGAATCCCTGCTGGAACGTGCCTCCAGCCTCTACAACATCGCCGCTACATCAAACGGCATCATCCAGGGGCCGCTGCGCGTCGGCTGCTTTCAATCGCTGGCGCCCATGATCGCTCCCGAAGTCATCTACGGTTTTTCCCGCGCCTTCGAAAAGGTAGAACTGCAGATGGTGGAAGGCAATCAGCGCGAACTGATGGCCCACCTCAGCAACATCGACATCGACGTTGCCATTACCTATGACCTGCAGCTGAGCGAAGGCGTGGAGTTCGAAGCGCTGGCTCGCCTCCCCCTGCATGTACTGGTCAGCGAACTGCACCCGCTGGCGCAGGAACCTGCCGTCACGCTCCAGGAACTGGCCGAACTGCCCATGGTGCTGCTGGATCTGCCGGTCAGCCGTGAATACTTTCTTTCCGTATTCGCCAAGGAAGGGCTGGAACCCCGGATCGCAGCCCGTTCACGTTCGGAAGATGTCGTGCGCTCCATGGTGGCCAATGGCCTGGGGTACTCGCTGTTCAACGTCCGGCCGCGCTCCAACCTGTCGCTCGATGGCAAGCGCTTCGTGCGGGTACGCCTGGCGGGCCAGCACCGGCCCATGCTGCTGGGGCTGGCCACCTATCAGGCCATGGAGCAATCCCGCCTGACCAAAGTGTTTATGCAACGCTGCCGAGCCTATATCTCGGATCAATACATACCCGGAATGAGCGCATCGAGCTTTTTCGACCCGCACATTGTCACTTCGTCTGACGACGATACCCCGCCACGCTGACTCTTGCCTCCACCATGACTGCTGCCTCTCCCGCCTCCAGCCTTACCCTGCTGCGTGAACTGATTGCCTTTCAATCAGTGTCATTGCATCCGAACCTGGATCTGATGGCGCGGATTCAAGCCCGGCTGGCAGAAGCCGGTATCCACTCGACACTGGAGCGCAACCCGGACGACCCGGCACGCACCAATCTGTTTGCCAGCGTCGGCCCGGCAGATCGTCCGGGCATACTGCTTTCCGGCCATACCGATGTCGTACCGGTAGATGGACAACCCTGGCAAACGCCCCCCTTCGAAGCCACCGAGCGCGACGGCCGCCTGTATGGCCGGGGCAGCGCCGACATGAAAGGCTTTGTCGCCTGCGCGGTACAGGCCATGTGCAATGCCGCACGCATGCCGCTGCAACGCCCCCTGCTCCTGGCGCTCTCCTACGATGAAGAAATCGGCTGCGTAGGGGTGCGCCACCTGCTGCGGGCACTGGAAGCGCAGGCCATCACCCCGCCGCTGCTATGCATAGTAGGGGAACCCACCTTGATGCAGATCGGCACAGGCCACAAAGGCAAAGCCGCCTACCGTGCCCTCTGTTGCGGCCAGGCCGGGCATTCCGGTCTGGCGCCACGTTTCGTGAACGCCCTCCATACTGCCGCCGATCTGATCAGCGCCATGCGCGACGTCCAGGCAGATATAGCAGCCGCTGGCGCGCGGGAATCCGGTTACGCCATTCCCTACTCCACCATTCATGCCGGCACGATCCAGGGCGGCAAGGCACTCAACATCGTCCCCAGCAACTGCGAAGTCAATTTCGAAATCCGTCACATCACCGCAGACGACCCGGCACGCATTCTCGCCATGATCCTGGCGCGTACGCAAGAACGCATCCAGCTCGCGCCCATTGCCGAAGCCACGCGAGCCCCTGCGCCGCCACCGCAGATCGAACAGATGAATGCCTACCCTGGCCTGCAAACTGCAGAAAATACGCCCGCCGTCCGCCTGCTTGCGTCCTGGCTACCGGCAGGCACGGCCTGCACCAAGGTAGCCTTTGGAACGGAAGGCGGGCTATTCCAGCAAACCTGGGCGAATACGCCGGTAGTGGTCTGTGGGCCGGGCAGCATCGAAGTCGCGCACAAGGCCGACGAATACATCGAACTGGAACAACTGGCTGCCTGCGACCACTTGCTGGCACGCCTGACAGCATCCCTGTGCCAGCCCATGCTGGAAGACACGGACTGACGCAACCCGTTCCCGGAAAAAAGGCATCGCCGGACGCCAGCCTGGTTTCAAGCCATCATGTTCCCGGCCAGCCAGGCCCCCAGACGACCAGAGCGCGCAAGTGCTTTCAGCTCATCCACGCCCCCGACATGGGTGGCGCCAATGAAGATTTGGGGCACAGTCCGTTGACCACCGCTACGGGCAACCATCACCTTTGCCGCTGCCTGGTCACAATCAACATCGACCTCGATGAACGCCACGCCCTTTTCACTCAGAAATGCCTTGGCGGCCTGGCAATACCGGCACCCTGGCGCCGTGTAGATCAACACACCGGCATCGTGCGTCGGCGCCGCTTTTTCCTGCAACCAAGCAATGACTTCGGCAGCTGATCTATCCGACGGAAACACCGGATAAAACACATGCTCAATCACACCGTCCTTGATGATCAAGGTCAGGCGCTTGAGCAGCCGCATGCCCGCCACGGTCAGGATAGGCAGACGCAGCGCGTCTGCCAGCTGAAACTCGGCATCGCTCAGTATTTGGAAGGACAAGCCCAGCCGATCGGACAGCTCTTTCTGATATTCCGGCGTTTGCGTACTCAGTCCGAATATCTTGACACCAAAGGCGGCAAACACCTCTTGCTCAGCCTGGAATGACAGGGTTTGCGGCGTACAGCCGCGAGCGCCCGGAATGTCGTCCCAGCCCTGGGGCATTTCAATCCCTGGAACGCCAGTCTTCGGATAGGCATAAACAACGACCCGGCCCGGCAAGGCGGACAGATCCACCCGTGCGCCAGACGTCGAACGCAGCGATATGGCAGGCATCCGAAGGCCGGTCAGGTGATCCGCTGCGCCATCGTCCACCGGAACTGGCAGACCGTCGGGAAGAGGAAAGGGTCCGGGGGTGCGCTGAGTATTGGTCATGAGAGTGCTCCTCTATTAAACGCTTTTTATAGCCGTAAAATAGACCACCAAACAGCACCACTTTTACCCACCCTGACTAGTCCATTTGGATAGCACAACGACGCGCCAGCCTTGCCATTCCCCGGCCGCGGCCTCATATCGTTGCTTCGTACTGCTGCTTCGTACCGCTGCTTCATACATTTGCGCGGCCTATCTTCGCGAAGATTGTTTGAATGCCACATCGGACGCATCCGCGCCCTCCATGCCGAATGCGGCGCAACACGGCTGGCGGCGTTGGAACCGGCGCGGTCGGCCAGACGCACATCCTGCCCGGCCACCAGCGTATGCGCTACCTGCCTGGCTTGGCTGCTCACGCTGACGCTGTGCAGGTCACTGCTTAAGGGGGGCCACGCTGACGCGTTCGGCGGCAGAGGACTGCCATTCAGATGGATGGTTCCATCCAAAAATAGGGTGCCCGATAACCTCCTCGGCACAAAACAAAAAGGGCCAGCAGCGCAAAGCTGCTAACCCTTTGAATTCATTGGTCGGGGCGACATGATTCGAACATGCGACCCTCTGGTCCCAAACCAGATGCGCTACCAGACTGCGCTACGCCCCGACTGACTAAGAACGAGATTGTAACTCAAATCCCGCCAGACGCCTATCACGCTGCTGCCCGGGCAAGTTTGCCTGGCACCTGGCGCGCTCAGGCCAGTGCGCGGCGCTGCCGTACAGCCGTGGCCAAGGTTTCCAGCACGCCTTCGGTTTGCGCCCAGCCCAGGCATGCATCGGTGATCGACACGCCGCGCTCCAGGACCACTCCCGGTTTCAACTCCTGACGCCCCTCGGCCAGATTGCTCTCCAGCATGATGCCGGTAATGCGTTGCTCCCCGCCAGCAATCTGCTCGGCCAGGTCGGCTGCCACGTTGATCTGGCGTTGATGCGATTTGTTCGAATTGGCATGCGAACAATCCACCATGACCTGCTCACGCAAGCCAGCCTTGCGCAAGACGGCGCAGCAGGCTTCGATGCTGGCGGCATCGTAATTCGTGCCGTGTTTGCCACCACGCAGGATGACATGCGCGTCTTCGTTGCCACGGGTTTCGAAAATTGCCGCCACGCCCATTTTCGTCATGCCGATAAAGGCATGGCTGGAACTGGCTGCCACAATGGCATCCACTGCGACCTGTACGCCACCATCCGTACCGTTCTTGAAACCAATCGGGCAGCTCAGGCCCGAGACCAGTTGCCTGTGGCTCTGGCTTTCGGTCGTGCGTGCACCAATCGCTCCCCAGGCAATCAGGTCTGCAATGAACTGCGGGCTGAGCAGATCGAGGAATTCCGTGCCTACCGGTAAGCCCAGCTGCGCAATTTCCAGCAGCAGCTTGCGCGCACGGCGCAAACCTTCATTGATGCAGAAACTGCCATCGAGTCGCGGGTCGTTGATGTAGCCCTTCCAGCCCACCGTCGTACGCGGTTTTTCGAAGTACACCCGCATGACGATCAGCAGTTCATCGCGGTAGCGTTCTGCCGCCCCCTTGAGCAGATGCGCATATTCAATTGCCTGCGCGTGGTCGTGAATGGAACACGGCCCGACCACCACCACCGGCCGGTCATCGCGGCCATGCAGGACATCGGCAATGGCGTCGCGCGCCTGTTGAACCGAATGATGCACCGACTCCGGCACCGGCAGTTCATCTTCCAGCAAGGCAGGTGAAATCAAGGGGCGCACTGCGCTGATGCGCACATCATTAATGCGCAAGGCATCCTGCGTGACCGGCACCGTTTCGGTGACCGTCTCAGGCAGCGTGGCGGTATGACTGCTCACAGGGCTTCTCCGGTAGGAAGTTTGACGGCCCGGGCGGATCCGGGCCCAACCCTGTGATTATCGCACTGCACCATGCCGTTTTTTGAAACCGATGAAAAAGCAGCCCTGATCTCTGTCAGGAACCGGTCATTGACGCAGAATCAGCACGCCCCTGCCCCACGCCCTGATCAAAATGTTCGGATGCAGCCAGCAAGGCAGGGAAATCATTGCCGCACAGCAAAGGGCGCAAGGCTTCGAATTTCGCTTCGCTCCAGCGGTAGATGCCTAATGCCAGAATCGACTCGACGGTCGCTGCCGCGAACCGCTGCCGGATCGGTACCGCAGGATTGCCTGCCACGACAGTATAGGGCGGCACATCCTTGGTCACGATGGCCCCGGATGCAAGCACTGCCCCCTCACCTATCGTAACGCCCGGCATGATCATGGCCCGCATACCTATCCAGGCCCCATCGCCAATGACCGTATCCCCCTTGCCGACATAGGCTTGCTCTATGGTTTCGACGAAAGGGTAAAGGCTGAACCAATCCATGCGATGCGTGTGATTTCCGCCCATCAGGATAACGGCCTGCGCGCCGATACAAACATAGTCACCGATATACAGCTGATCTATGGGCCACAAGGGATCCCAGGCCTGAAGGCTGTATGCATCGCCATACAGGTAACGCACCACGCTCTGTTCGAAAGAACCGCTCCAGGCATCGCTGTAATAGCTATGGGTGCCCTGGATATGGATGTTCGGGTTGCGCACGGAAGCGTGCAAATACTCAACGTTGGACCAGTGCTTCGCAAGCGTCATGCCATTTTTCCATTCAATCATTGCCAGGCCAGAAACCAGGGCCGGCCGATTGCTGACACATTCGGGCCTACCCGCTGCAGCCGTGCTGCCAGGAAATTGTAGTCAAGAACGTCGGAACGGGTTTTCGCATGCAAAACGGCCCGCAATCATGCGGGCCGTTGCATCGCTCATCTGCCTGAGGGCAGCGGCGGTTTATTGCATGAACCAGCCGTGGCTGACGACCAGGGTTTGACCGGTCAATGCATTGTTCTTGGCGCCCGCGAAGAACAGGACGGCTTCGGCGACGTCATCCGTCGTCGTGAATTCGCCATCGACGGTGTCCTTGAGCATGACGTTCTTGATCACCTGCTCTTCCGTGATGCCAAGCTCCTTGGCCTGTTCGGGAATCTGCTTGTCCACCAGCGGGGTACGGACAAAGCCGGGGCAGACGACGTTAGCCGTCACGTGGTGCTCGGCGCCTTCCTTGGCCAAGACCTTGGCCAGACCCACCAGACCATGCTTGGCGGTGACATACGGCGCCTTGAGCTTGGAAGCTTCCTTGGAGTGCACCGAACCCATATAGACCACACGGCCATAGTTCGCGGCGTACATGTGCTTCAGGCAAGCACGCGTCGTCAGGAAAGCGCCGTCGAGGTGAATCGACAGCAGCTTCTTCCAATCGTCATAGGGAAAATCGACCAGGGGCTTGACGATCTGAATGCCGGCATTGCTGACCAGCACATCAATCTTGCCGTACTTGGCAATGACATCCGCCACACCCTTTTCCACTTGTGCTTCGTCGGTCACGTTCATCGCAACCGCAAAGGCATCAGCGCCAGTTTTCTTGATTTCTTCCGCCGTTGCCTGCGCCGCCTGCAGGTTCAGGTCAGCAATAACCGGCGTGCCGCCTTCTGCTGCGAAACGCAGTGCGATTTCCTTGCCGATACCGCTTGCAGCACCAGTGATAATGCCGATTTTTCCATCAAAGCGAGACATAAACAGACTCCTATCAAATATTGTTAGTGTTGGGTGCCAAATAATCGTAGATCACTTCGCCCAGCCCGAGGGTCAGGTCGGCAATGTAGTGGCTGGCGGAGATCACTTCCCGCACTGGCAAGCGCGCCACATCGCACATGGCATGTTCGAACAGTTGCAGCGCAGCCGGCCCGGACCATGCACCCTTCAAGGTAACGTCTTCCATGTAATAGCGCACCAGTTCGCATATGCGGGGCGTGCCATCCACATGAGGAATGATCTTGATCATGAACGCCGGCTTGGCCATCGCGGCCGAGAAGGTGCTCAGATCCAGTTCCTTGTGCTTGTATCCCATCGTTGCCGTCACACACAGCACGGAACCGTAATGCAAGGTACCGACCAGGGTTTCCTGTTCGTGGCGGAACTTGGGGCTGGCCAGCTTTTTGGGGAAGCCCCACAGTTCACGGCCGCCAGCAATCGGCGCGTTGTCGTCGAGATACATGGCATGCACGTATCCGCCTTCCTGCACTTCGCCCGACGGGGTCTTGAAGCGCACGGGAATCACTTGCCCGGTTTCCGTGTAATCACCGAAACCGGTGGAATCCGGCATACGAATGAACTCATAGGAAACGGTATCACCAATCACTTCCAGCGGTTCCGGCACCAGTTCCCGCAGCACTTCCGGATCGGTGCGGTAATTGATGACGAAAAATTCGCGGTTGTAGAACTTGTATGGCGGCCTCGGATAGGCGGGATCGTGCAGCGGCATGGCAAATGCCTTGGCGCGCACATCGGCGATTTTCATCAGTCACTCCCTTTTATCTTGCAGTGGGTCGAAAAAACATGGTGCTGCCCGACCAGCACAGGCCGGGACTTGCCTGGTGTCCCCAGGCAGCATCCTGTCGCCGCGACGGGATGCAGTAGCCATTGCGGTGGCATGCGGATACGTCAACCACGATATCCCTGCGCCGCCACACCATCGCCACGCAACCGCCCCAAAGGGATGCTGCAGGGGGGAAGTCATTTACCTGCGGCGCGCGCGCCGGGTTCTGAGCTGCGGCTCGTGGTCATGGATATCGAAAGTCGCCACGCCATCCGGAGTCTCGGGCCGTTGCCAGACCTCCTTGTGCTTCAGCGTTTCCACTGCGTCCGCATAACCGGAGTCCCAATGCTCTTGCATGGTGACAGCGGAAAACTCATAGTCTTTGCAGGAGCCCTCGTAATTCTTGGCCCGGTAGATCAGGTGGATGATGTTGTAAACCTTCTCATCCGCCTCTGAAATCAAGGCCTCGATGCCGGCATCATCCTTGCCCAGCAGCGCAACATCCGGCATGTCTTCGATCATGCGCGCCAGCGCGCGGCGCAGGCGCTGCTGGTTGCGAAACTGTGTCGTGGCGTAGCGCGTACGACTGGAAAAACGGATGTCCTTCAGGCGCAGGTCCTGGCTGATCAGGTCTCCGGGAAATTCGCCCATGGCGCTCCAGAGATCCACCTGAAATGCCAGCGTGTCACGCCGAGGCTTGTTTTCCAGCACCCATTGCAATGGCGTGTTGGAAACCAGCCCGCCATCCCAATAGGCTTCGCCATCTATTTCCACTGCCGGAAACCCAGGCGGCAACGCGCCGCTGGCCATGATGTGCTCCGGACGGATGGTATGCGTCGTCGTATCGAAATACGTGAAGTTGCCGTTGCGGACATTGACTGCCCCGACACTGAAGCGCATCTCGCCCGAATTGATCCGGTCGAAGTCCACCAGTCGTTCCAGCGTGGAACGCAGGGGGGAAACATCATAAAAACTCTGTGCGCTGTCCGTTCCCTTGGGGGCAAGCAAAGGATGCAGCGTGCGCGGCTTGAAGAATTCCGGCGCGCCACCCAGAACGGTCGCCACCGCATTCATCTGGTTCGCCCAGCCATGCACGGTTTCGTTCCAGGCGATCATTTCTGCTTTATCCAGGCCCAGGAAACGCAGCATATAGGCCGGGTGCGCAGGATGTGCGGTCGTAATGGACTGCCAGAAATCGCGCAAGGCATCCACGCGCTTTTCCGGGGGGTTGCCGGCGATCAGGGCGGAATTGATGGCTCCGATAGAAATGCCTGCGACCCAGCCAGGATGCAAACCTTCTTCGGCCAGCGCCTGATATACCCCGGCTTGATAGGCTCCGAGCGCACCGCCGCCCTGCAGTATCAAGGCGATTCGCTCAAAGGAAGGATGTCGCTTCGTCATGATTGAACTCCAACCTATAAATTCGAAATTTTTTTATTAAATCTATTCTTAATTATTAGCGTGCCAGCACGACAGAAAAAATCACAATTGAAGTCAAATGTAACAATCGACACATCCAATCCCGTCCTGCAGAGCCAAGGAAATCGCGGGAAAACCAAGCCCGTCCACAAGGACCCGGCTTCTCCCCAGGCCACAAAACTGTATCGTTCGTTACACTAAATGCTGCACTGCAGCGTTTCAGCACAACAACACTTCCTCTACACACCGGGCCTCGACACGGCCAGCGGTACCACTTGGTCTTGCATGGCTGCCATCTCTCGCCACCGATACGGCACATCGGCCTGCCATAGCCAGCCCCCTATCAGTTCTTACTGGCAGTGCTGGATCGCCCCCCGTCCATGTGGCCGTCATGCCTACCAAGCGCCCCCTGTTTCGGCATCTTGCTTAATGGATAAAACTGCGGCGCTGATAAAAATCGCTTTCTTCCGTTCCGCCCCATCAAGCGGGGAAGGATTTTCCGCAATAAACAAAATTCACATCAGACTGCAAAATTCCGGAAACATTGTTCAGCCCTTGAAACCCGATAACCCCAAAAACAACCCTTCCCACCCTGCCACTTATGCCTTATTACTGAAACAATAGCAAAAATCACACCGGGCCAATGAAAAGAAGAATTCATACATATCCAAACGGCCATAAAAACAAAAATTTTCCTTTTAAAAACATACAACTATGACAGCCATTATTTTCACCATCATTTAATCCAGATCAAAGACACAGCCATTTACTTATCCTCCGAAAACAATCGTAAAAATCTAATAAAAATAAAATTACAAAAAGTTTCAAAAACAATGGCATTTACAGAGCGACTTTTTCAGTTACTAGCAATCCAGGACAGTCATCAATCATCATCTGACGTTACATTAGGAATGAATCTGCCAGATATTCACATAGCGGGCAGACTTTCCCTCCATCTGGAACCGTCGGAGTTCACATGTCAGACAAAACCATTCGTGACGTTACCTTTCAATTGCTGCGTGACCTGGGCCTGACCACCATGTTCGGCAATCCTGGATCCACCGAGGAAACCTTCCTCAAAGATTTTCCAGAAGACTTCCGCTACATCCAGACCCTGCATGAGGCCTCTGCCGTCGGCGCCGCTGATGGCTTTGCCCAGGCCACCCGCCGTCCGGCGCTGGTCAATGTGCATACCTCTGCCGGCCTGAGCAACGCGATGAGCAACATCCTGACGGCATCGCAGAACAAGACGCCGCTGATCATCACCGCTGGCAACCAGACCCGTGAAATGCTGCTGATGGAGCCCTGGCTGACCAACGTCGAGCCCTCCTTGCTGCCCAAGCCCTGGGTGAAATGGAGCTACGAGCCCGTGCGTGCCGAAGATGTGCCGGCTGCCTTCATGCGTGCCTATGCCATCGCCATGCAACCGCCCGCAGGGCCGGTCTTTCTCTCCATTCCGCTGGACGACTGGGATAAGCCTGCCACTGGCGCAGCCGTCGTCCGTTCGGTCACGACGCGTATCGCTCCCGATCCGGAACGGATTGCGGAATTCGCTCAGGCGCTCTCCAGCGCCCGCCATCCTGCACTGATCTACGGCTCGGCCATCGCCCGCGGCGACGGCTGGCAGCAAGCCATCGCGCTGGCGGAAAAACTGCAAGCCCACGTTTATGCTGCCCCTGCCTCCGAACGCCCGCCCTTCCCCGAAACCCATCCGCTCTATAGCGGCGGCCTGCCATTTGCCATCGGCCCGCTCTCCAAGAAGCTGGCAGGACATGATCTGGCAATCGTGATCGGCGCGCCGGTGTTCCGCTACTATCCCTTTGTCGAAGGCGACTACCTGCCCGCCGGCCTGCGCCTGCTGCATATCACAGACGACCCTTCGGAATCCGGCCGTGCACCGGTGGGCGACAGCCTGCTTGGCGATGCCGTGCTCTCCCTGGAGGCCCTGGAAAAACTCGTGCAAGGTCGGGCTGCTCCGGCCAACGCTGTCAAGCGCCAGGCGCACGGGATGGCGCCGCATCCTGCAGCCAGCACCGACAACACCAGCCAGAACGGCGTGCTGTCGTCGCTGACGCTATTCCAGACCTTGCGTGCAGCCACGCCGCCGGAAACCGTCCTGGTGGAAGAATCTCCCTCCAACCTGGGGGAGCTGCATACCGCCTGGCCGGTGGACCGTCCGGACTCGTTCTACACCTTCGCCAGCGGCAGCCTGGGCTGGAACCTGCCTGCCAGCGTTGGCCTGGCGCTGGCCGAACGAGACAGCGGCCGCAACCGCCCGGTGCTGGCCATCATCGGCGACGGCTCTTTCCAATACTCGATACAAGGGCTCTGGACGGCGGCGCAGCACAAGCTGCCCATCCTCTTTGTCGTGCCGCGCAACGGCCAGTACGGCATCCTGAAATCCTTTGCTGAACTGGAACAGACACCCGGCGTACCCGGCCTGGATCTGCCCGGCCTGGATTTCGTTGCACTGGCCAGCGGCTATGGCGCCCATGGGGTACGCGCCACCACGCCGGAAGAAATCCGCGCCGTTTGCGCCGAGGCCTTCACCCGCCAAGGGCCGACTGTGCTGGAAGTCCCGGTGCTGCCGACCATTCCGCCGCTGCTCTGATGCAAGGGATTGCCTGACGGCACAGGGCCAGACCTGAGCAATCCGGCCCTGTGTCCTGGGGGCCGCTGTTCAGGCCCCGGTTCAGGTTCTCTGCCCAGGCCCTTTGTTTCTGCCCTTTGTCGGCTTTTGGAGAAACACCGTATGCTGGAAACTATCATCACTGCCTTGCTGCCTATTGTTGTCACCCTGATGCTGGGTTACTTCGCAGGCTGGGAGCGCAGCTTTTCACAGGACCAGGCCAGCGTTCTCAACCGCATGGTCATGCTCTATGCGCTGCCGCTGATGCTGTTTGCCGGCATTCTCAGCACCTCGCTGACGGCCATCAGCCAGAACATCCCGCTCTTCATCTGGACGGCCATCGGCATGATAGGCGGCCTGATCATTGTCTTTGCGCTGTCCCTGCTCGTCTTCCGCTCCACGGCGCAGCTCGCGGCATTGCGAGCCATCGCCATCGCGGGCCCCGCCGTTCCCTTCATCGGTACGCCGGTGCTGGGCATGCTTTACCCCAATGACGCCGATATTGCCATTGCCACCGGCAGTTTGCTGATGAATCTGGTACAGGTGCCCCTGGCCCTGATCTTTCTGGTCGGCAATCAAGAGGAAAGCGGCGCAGTCAAGAAAAGCGCGCTGGCCATTGCCGGCGACAGCTTGCTCAAGGCAATCAAGCAACCCGTCGTCTGGGCGCCGGTGCTGGCCTTCATCCTGTTGCTGTGCGGCCTGGAAATGCCTCGCTCCCTCAAGGGTTCCTTCACCCTGCTGGGCCAGGCAACGGGTGGCGTCGCGCTCTTTGCCGTAGGTATTGTGCTGTTCTCGCAGAAAGTCAGTGTTTCGCTGCCTGTCATCATCAACGTCATCGGCAAAAACCTGCTGCTGCCCGGCATCATCCTGGCCATCATGCTGGCCGTGGGCGTGCCCTCTGTCGAACGCGGCCTGGTCGCCGTCACCCTGGCCATTCCCACCGCCTCCATTGCCGTGATCTTCGCCGTGGAATACAAATGCGGCACCCAGGAAATGGCCTCGACCTTGTTCTGGAGCACCATCCTGTCCATCCTCACCATGGGGATGTTCATCTGGATGACCGCCTGAAGCCGACAGCCGGAACCCTGGCGCCAGGCCTGCTGTCTGCCCCATCAAAGGCAAACGCCACCGGAATAATTCCGGTGGCGTTTTTTTTCGGGAAGAACCGATGCCCATCAAACGCAGGCATTCCTGCGATCAGCCGGGCGTTACTCTACCGCCTTGAATTCGAAAGGCGTGGCCGGCACGAACTGCGCCGACACCTCTCCGGCCAACACCCGATTCATATCCACGCCCAGATTCAAGGTCAATGTCTCTGCCCCTTCGGAAAAATCAAGGCGCTGCAGATCCACCCAAAACACATTGGGCGCAGTGGCCGACTCCGCGTAGAACAGCTTGTTCTTCTGGTCCGCCACAACGCGCCAGCGTGTCGTGGACAGATTTGGGGCATCCGGATGGCTGATACCGTAAGGCACCGACACATTCCGCACCACGCTGAATAGCGCCGCCGCTGCCGTACGGGGATCATCGCTTTTCAGCACGGCGTCTGCATAATAATTGGCACGGACAAAACGATCCGGTGCGCGGTTGGTGCCCGGCAAGAAGCTGCGCCCATCCACCCCACGCCAATACTTCATGATCGCCAACTGCTCGTCATACGGCGGGTCATTGGTCATCACCCTGAACTCGCGGCCATGGTGCACCTTCAACTGGCCGTCGATCCACTCCAGAATGGCGCTATCCCCTGTTGCGTCCGACAGGGACAAATGCAGTGGCGCCAGGCTTCCCGGCCGGCCCGGCACCTCTCCGCTCGCCACCAGCATCGGATGCTCCTGCACATGCTTCACAGCCTCTTCGACCGTCGCGAACTGGTCGAGGAAATACTGCGCCCATATCGCCAGCGAGATACGCGGCGTCGCCCCATCGTCCTCAGGGTAGCGGGCGTCGGCCAGCCAGAGCAGATTGGCATTGAGCCCGGCCTCATTCATGCCGTCCACGGCGGAAATCTCATAGCCGGAAACGATCAGGCTGCCATAGGTCGATTTCCATGTCACTGAACGAGGCCCAGCAGCACCATGCCGCTCCATGCCACGCGGAAATACCCAAAGATTGCTGATCATCGGATCTTTGAAATCCATGGATCGTCCCGTCAGATAGGTATCGTTGGGGCCATGGTAAATCACCCGGGTACAAGCCTGCGCTTCGACTGCCAGAATCGCTGCGGCCGCGGCCAACGCCATACCCAAACGTGTCGCTCGTTTCATCTCGACATGCACTCCTTATGGGTTCAAAACTGCCCGAGCCTATGTTGCCACAAGCGGAGCGTGAAACCTTGCTGTGTCTTGATGGTAAACGACATCGCCAGCCAAGTCCTGAACCCCATGGGAATTGCAGAGATTTCCCGAACGTGCAAAGAACCACCGGCCGTGTATCACCCGGCCGGGTGGTTCAGGCCATGAGCGAAAAATCAGGGCAGGCCCTGGCGTCAGGCATCCATCCCTTCGGAATGGATAGACTCAAGCAAATCAGCCAGCCAATCCGGCTTGAAAATATCAGGAGATTGAGCCTGCATATCCTCCAGGCGCCACCACTTCCATGCCTGAATCGTACTCTGCTCCTCCTCCGTCCAGCCGTCACGCCGGATTGCTGCCGGAGCCGGGCAGCGCACCAGAAAGTACTGCTCCAGCCATCTGGCAGGCGAGGACCGGGCCACCGCATACACCGCATCCCTGGTTTTCAACAGTCTCCCGATCTCCAGCGCCAGGCCGGTTTCCTCTTCCAGCTCGCGCCGTGCCGCATCCAGATAAGACTCGCCCGGCAACAGCTCGCCGCCAGCCGTCGCCCAGAAAGGCGCCTGATGCTCATCGTGGTATTGAAATAGCAGCAACCTGCCGTCCTCATCCACAATAATGAGGCGTGCGGATCTTCTGAGACTCAACGCTGTCATTTCCTGACCCTTGAAAGGTGGTGTGGAATATCAAAATCACGCTAGCGCCGGGCAGGCCTTGCCGCTATGCGACAGGTGATTGGGCTGGAGCAAAAATAGCGCACCTCGCACCGCCACGGTTGGCCGCCCGCGCCGCAGCGGCCACACTTTGGGCACAAGCAGCACCAGAAAAGAAAAACGCCACCGTTAAGGGTGGCGTAATTCACTGATAATGCTAGGTAATTTTGGTAGGCCGTGCTGGACTTGAACCAGCGACCAAAGGATTATGAGTCCTCTGCTCTAACCAACTGAGCTAACGGCCCCCAAGCTCGCTATTATGACATGCCTGACAGGCATTGCAAAACAGAAGCACAGCAAAATCCCTGATCTTCCGGCAGCCGTTCAGGCTCAGGATTTACCGATCAGCAAGGAGAGCAAACCGGCGGCGATCAGCGGTCCGACAGGTACGCCGCGGAAGAAGGCCACGCCGATGAGCGTGCCCATCAGCAAGCCTGCCACGATCTGCGGGCTGTTGCCCATGAGCACTACGCCCCGCCCACCCAGCCAGGCCACGCCAATGCCAACCAGCACGGCCAGGAAGGAGCGCCATTCGACGAACGAATGCAGCAGGTCGCTGACACTGATGCGGCCGCTGGCAATGGGCGTCATCACCCCTACCATCAGGATGATGATGCCTACGCTCAGGCCGTATTTCTGTACCCACGGGAAATGCGCCTGCAGCGGCGTCAGCCGGACAAACAGCAGAACCAACATAGCGATGGACACCGCCATGTTGTGGCTGACGTAGCCGAGCACGGCAAACGCCAGCAACAACAGGATGGTTGGATCAGCCCAGCTCATCGCAGGAAGGCTTCCATTACTGCCCTTCCAGGAAGCTCTTCAGTTTGTCCGCACGGCTGGGGTGACGCAGTTTGCGCAATGCCTTGGCTTCTATTTGGCGAATGCGCTCACGCGTGACGTCGAATTGCTTGCCGACTTCTTCCAGCGTCTGGTCGGTGCTCATTTCAATACCAAAACGCATGCGCAGCACCTTCGCTTCGCGCGGCGTCAGCGAATCCAGCACTTCCTTGACGACGTCGCGCATGGAGCCATGCAAGGCCGCTTCGGCAGGCGCCAGGTTGGCCGTGTCTTCGATGAAATCGCCCAGGTGGGAATCGTCGTCATCCCCGATCGGCGTTTCCATGGAGATCGGTTCCTTGGCGATTTTCAGGATCTTGCGGATCTTGTCCTCGGGCATGTCCATCTTGGCCGCCAGGGTTGCGGGATCCGGCTCGGCACCGGTTTCCTGCAGGATCTGGCGGTTGATCCGGTTCATCTTGTTGATCGTTTCGATCATGTGCACCGGAATACGGATGGTGCGGGCCTGGTCGGCAATGGAGCGCGTAATGGCCTGACGGATCCACCAGGTCGCGTAGGTCGAGAACTTGTAGCCACGACGGTATTCGAACTTGTCCACTGCCTTCATCAAGCCGATATTGCCTTCCTGGATCAGATCCAGGAACTGCAGGCCACGGTTGGTGTATTTCTTGGCAATGGAGATCACCAGACGCAGGTTGGCCTCGATCATTTCACGCTTGGCCTTGCGGGCCTTGGCCTCACCGGTCGCCATGCGCTTGTTGACGTCCTTGAGATCCTTGAGCGGCAGCACGACGCGATCCTGCAATTCGATGAGCTTGCCTTGCAGCTCCTGGACGTCAGGAATGTGGCGCGCCAGCGTTTCCGAGTAGGAATGCCCGGCATCAACTTCTTTCTGCACCCATTCCAGGTTGGTTTCCTGGCCCGGGAAGGCTTTGATGAAGTGGCTGCGAGACATGCCGGCACGATCCACGCAGACCGACAGCACGGCACGTTCCAGCTGGCGTACTTCCTCTACCTGCGAACGCAGCGTGTCGGCCAGCCGCTCGACCATCTTGGCCGTGAAGCGAATGCCCAGGAACTCTTCCTGGATGCCTTCCTGCGCTTCCAGGTAACGCGC
This sequence comes from Kerstersia similis, assembly GCF_965139615.1. Taxonomy (NCBI): domain Bacteria; kingdom Pseudomonadati; phylum Pseudomonadota; class Betaproteobacteria; order Burkholderiales; family Alcaligenaceae; genus Kerstersia; species Kerstersia similis. The sequence goes on along the minus strand of NZ_CBCSIQ010000008.1, from coordinate 105,308 downwards.
CGAGCGGTAACCGCCGGTTTCGTAGCACTCGCGCATCACGCCGAACCATTTCTCGACGCGATCGAATTTTTCCAGCGTTTCGATGCGCAGGGTTTCCAGCTGCTTGCTGCTCATGCCGCCGGCAGGGCCGTCATCGCTGCTGTCGGTCACGCCAGCACCCGCGTACTCTTCGCCGTCCTGATCCAGCAGGCCGTCAACGATTTCATCGACCTGGATGGAGCCGTCACGGACCTTGGTGACATGCGCCAGGATTTCCAGGATCGTCGTGGGACACGCGGAGATGGCCATGACCATGTGCTTCAGGCCGTCTTCGATACGCTTGGCGATTTCAATTTCGCCTTCGCGCGTCAGCAGTTCGACGGAACCCATTTCACGCATGTACATGCGAACCGGATCGGTCGTGCGACCAAAATCCGAATCCACCGTCGTGAGCGCGGCTTCGGCTTCGTCTTCGACGTCATCGTCGTTGGACGCGACCGGCGCGTTTTCGCTCATCAGCAGTGTTTCGGCATCGGGTGCCTGGTCATAGACCGCGATACCCATGTCGCTGAAGGTGCTGATGATGCCGTCGATGGCTTCGGCATCGACCAGATCGTCAGGCAGATGGTCGTTGATTTCGCCGTAGGTCAGGTAGCCGCGATCCTTGCCCAGCTTGATCAGCTGCTTCAGGCGATTGCGGCGGGCTTCATATTCCTCGGGCGAGACCGGGCCGCGCGCGATCAGATCCTTGGGATCCGCCTTGCCGCGCTTGCCGCGCTTGACCGGCTTGAAATCCGGAACGATTTCGCCGTCCTGGTCCATATCGTCATCGAAATCCGCGCTGACGTTGGCGCTCTTGGCCGGACGGCCGGGACGCCGGCCAGTGCCGACTGCCTTCGGTGCCGCAGCCTTGGGTTCGACAGCTTTCTTGGCCGCCGTCTTGGTCGCGCTCTTGGCTGCCGTCTTTGCCGTCTTGGCCGCGCCCGCCGCAGCCACCTTGACCGCAGCCTTGGCCGGCGTCTTGGCGGCGGCGCGCGTTACCTTGCGTGCGCCAGCCGTTGCCGCACTGCCTGTATCCGGCACGTCGATATGCGTCTGTTGGTCTGCCTTCGAACTTTTTGCGGTTTTGGATTGGGTCATAATGGTTTCCGTAGCGAAGTTGCCGCCACAAAACGGGAGGGCTGTTTGATTCTGCCGACAGCCCAAACATTGAACAGGACAAAAAAGAGCGAGAACAACTCGGCTTCAAGCGCCGAAAAGCCGGAAGCAGCAAAGCCCCCGGCATCAGGCGGGTTAAGACCCGCAGCATCATCCGACCACACCGCCGATAAAAGGTTCGGGGCAGACAGCGCAAACCCCTGAATCTTAACTTATTTGCGGGAACACTACACTAAGCGTTCCCCAAGCCTCTCAGCCGGCGTGTCAGATCATGATATAAACTTTTCGATTCCTCATCGGTCAGGCCAGCTGCCACCAGGGCATCCAGCTCAAGCTTCAGCGCATCGCGTTCGACACTGCGCAGTCCCCCTTCCCACTCCAGCTGCGGGTTGGGCAACTCCTCACTGCCAAGCACATCACGCGACAGGTCATGCAGGATGCCGGCCAGCTCGGAACCCGATGGCACAGCTTCCATCATGGCGCCTATGTGCCTTGCTCCCGAATCCTGCAAGAGTGTCACCAGCTCCCTGACCATACGCATATGGGGGCTGCTATCCAGAACTTCAAGCTGCTGATCGCCCATTTCATCGACCAGCCCGGGATGGCTGACCAGCAAGCGCAATAATTTGCGCGGCAGGCTGGCCACCTGCTGGCCGCCGCTCAAGGGAGGCACGCCGCCACGGTCGTTCCAGCGCCCGCCCCCTTTGCGTCCCTTCTGGCTGCCATCGCCACGGCCATTGCCATTCCATTGCCGGCGGCCACCTGAGCGGCCTGCTTGCGATGGAAAGGAGGCTTCCTGCTCCGGCGGCCAATAGCCCCCTTCAGGATCCAGCCCGCCATGAAAACCGATATCCTCGGGCACCACATCGTCGGGCGCCACCATCCAGGGCGGCGGCGCATCCGATGACGGCGCATGAGCGCCCGCCGGAACACCGCCATGCCCGGCCACCACAGGACCTTCCGCCCCGCCACCAGCCTGACTGGAGGCATGCGACACCGGCCGCCCCGGCGCCTGGGCCTCACCCGCCCGGAACATGGCATGCAACTCTTCCGGCGTCAGCCGCACCTGCCGCGCAAACTCGTTATGCAGCTGGATTTTCAGCGCGCACTCAGGAATTTCGGCAAATAGCGGCCGGGCCTCATGAATACATGCCGCACGCCCTTCCACTTCCTCAAGCGCATGACGAGCCGCCAGTTCATCGAGCAAAAAGCGCGACAAGGGCTGAGCTTCGGCAAGCGTGGCCCGAAAGGCCTCGGCACCGAAGGCCCGCACATAGGAATCGGGGTCGTGCTCTTCCGGCAGGAACAGGAAACGAATGGAAATATCATCCCGCAGCAACGCCAGGCAGGTATTGAGCGCCCGCCATGCAGCGCGTCGGCCGGCCTTGTCGCCATCGAAGGAAAACACCACGTTTTCACTGGCGCGCAACAGCTTCTGCACGTGCTGCGGGGTCGTCGCCGTACCCAGCGTCGCCACGGCATGCTCTATGCCCAGTTGCGCGAGCCCGACCACATCCATGTAGCCTTCGACGACCAGCACCTGCCCGGCCGCACGAATGGCCTGGCGCGCTTCCCACAGCCCGTAGAGCTCCTGCCCCTTGGAAAACAGCGGTGTTTCCGGAGAGTTGAGATACTTCGGTTCGCCTTTGCCGATAATGCGGCCGCCAAAACCGATCAGGGCACCACGCGCATTGCGGATGGGAAAGGTCACGCGCTCGCGGAAGCGATCATAGCGGCGGCCGTCTTCGGCTTCCACCACAAGACCGACCTCGACCAGCACCGGGTCGTCATACCGCTCGAACACATTGGCCAGGCCACGACGGTCATCTCCCGTCCAACCCAGGCCATAGCGCTTGGCGATTTCACCAGTCAGCCCGCGACCTTGCAGATAGCGGCGCGCCTGCGCCGATTGGCGCAACTGAGCCAGGTAGTATTCCTGTGCTTTTTCCAGGGCTTGCGTATGCCGAGAAACCTCTTCCTTGCGACGTGCCGCCTCGGCCTGCTGACGCGGGCTGCGCGGTTCCTCGGGTACGTTCATCCCTGCTGATGCGGCGAGCGAACGCACGGCCTCCGGGAAACTCGCCCCGGTATGCTCCATCAGAAAGGTAATCGCGCTGCCATGGGCTCCGCAACCAAAACAGTGATAGAACTGTTTGGTAGGGCTGACAGTAAAGGAAGGGGATTTTTCGTTATGGAAGGGGCAGAGACCTAAAAGGTTCGCCCCACCCTTGCGCAGCTGCACATAACGCCCGACGACATCAGTAATATCGACCCGGGCGAGAAGTTCCTGGATGAAAGAATCAGGAATCACTCACTGAACAGATCAGTAGAGGCGCGGAGGCAGTTGTTGGCTGCGGATACGCTTGTAGTGGCGCTTCACGGCGGCGGCATGCTTGCGCTTGCGCTCAGCGGTGGGCTTTTCGTAGAACTCGCGCGAACGCAGTTCGGTCAGCAGACCCGTCTTTTCGATGGTGCGCTTGAAGCGGCGCAGAGCGGCTTCAAACGGCTCGTTTTCTTTCAGGCGAACAATAGGCATGAATTCTATTACGCAGTTAAAAAATGGATGGAATGAGGTGCATACTGAATCGTCGGATTCTATCACGTTACGCGGCAGATTCAAAACCGCGACTGTTGCCTGTACGCCAACCCAGATCCTGTTACAAATAGGACCACGCCGCGAAATGCCCATTTTCCCTGATCTGTTCCTGGCAGCTGCGCGCAACCCACCCCCGCCACCAACCTTTACAACTCACACAATCTGGCACAAGTGTGACATCAAAAATCGCTGATCCCTCACAACTCAAGGCATGCCGCAGCGGGCACCCCGGTATGGGAGTGCCTATACTTCACTCTGCTGTCCTACCTTTCCCCTGCATTTTTCCTCAAGCATGCCCCCGATCCAGCCGCTGACTTTCCTTGACGTACTGAAGCTATCCAAAATCACTGCCCTGCGCCATGGCCTCATGCGCATCAACATGGATATCATCAACGAAACGTTAAAAACCTACGTCGATACCACGGAAATTTCCGACGACACCGCGAGAAAGCTGGGACTGGACCCCAGGGATAAGCAAGCACCGAAACGCAAGGACGGCAGCCAGCAGCTAGCGGAGTACCCTGCCCAGCCAGCCGTGGCCCTGACTGCCGAAGTCACATCGCTGCGACAGGAATATGGTTCATCTCCAGTGGCAGGCCTATTCCTGCCCGAACTGGAAACGAGCACCGTTGCCCAGGTAGCGGCCGAAGACATTACCAACGACGAGCCCATGTCGCCGGCCACGCCCGGCGACTGCACCGACAACGCCTCCGCGCACCTCGCCGCAAATCCCAACGCCAGTGGCGCCGACCGTGATATCTCTTTGCAGGAATGCCTGGTGCTGGCCGAACAGACCGCCAGGGCCAGCGGCAAAGACAGCATTACCCTGGGAGCGCTGCGTGAAGCCTTGTCGCTCTATGTCGATACCCGTGCCCTGGGCTTGCATCAAACGGCTCGGCTGGGCATTACAGGCGCAGCGGCCGCACGCACGGATGGCATGCATTACCTGGCTGGCGGTCAATCCGGTACCACACTGCCGGTCTCCGAGGAAGTGACGGCGCTGCTCGACCAGTTCCAGGACGAAACCCTGCCCCTGAAGCTTCCAGGGCGCCCCCCGGCCGCCGGCAAAACCAAGGCAGGCGACACCAGCAACAAGCAAGATCGCCGCAACCACCCGGGACGCAGCCGCAGCAGCGAAGCGCCCCCGGCCAGCGGCGAGCCTGCGCTCCCGGCCACCGAACCGGAAGACACCCTCAGCCGCGAAGAACGCGTCCCCGCTGTGTTGAAGCAGGTGGACGAACAGTTGCAAACGCTGGGGCAGACCATCATCGGCCAGCCCGCGGCACTGGCGCGCCTGCGTACGGAACTGCTGGCGCGCGCCCTGAAGCTGAACGCACCCGGCAAGCCGCGCCTGCTGGTTTGCATCGGCCCGGCGGGTACCGGCAAATCGCTGCTGGCACGCAAACTGGCCGAAACCAATGAAGGCAAAAGCCTGGTGCTCAATATGGCCAGCTTTCAGAGTCACAACGAGGGTTTCGGCCTGACAGGGCTGCGCGAGGGTTACAGCAACGCCGGCCCTGGCCGCCTGACCGGATTCGTGCGCCGCCACCCGCGCGCCGTGGTGGTATTCGACGATGTCGATCGCGCCCATCCCAATGTGCAGAATATTCTGGCCAATCTGCTCAGCGATGGATATCTGGAAGACGAGTACGGCTTCGGCAATGAGAAAGAGCGCTCCCGCGCGGAAAGCCGGCGCGTTTCCTTCCAGGCCACACAGCTGATTTTCACCATGCGGCCCAGCCCTCAACTGGCCGAGGACAGCAGCCTTTCCAAGTTGATACGGGAACATCCGGCACGCGCCGCCAACCTGCTCGCCGAAGACATGCTGGCGCGCCGTGCCGACGACGACAGCGAGGACACCAGCAGCGAGAATGGCAAGATCACCTCTTACCTGGCCGGCTACCTCTCCAATGCCACCCTGCTGCCATTTGCCGAGTTGACGATAGCGTCATTGATCAGCATCACCAGGGCAGCGCTGTCGGATTTTGCCGAACGGTTCAGCCAGCAGGCAATCCCTGTCGAATTCGACAATCCGGCGCTGATTGCGACCATCGTCACACTATCTTTCGGCCCGGACATTACCCCGCTGGAGCTCTCCGAGGCCGGGACGCAATGGCTGACGGAAGCCTGCTTTGCCGACACGGCCAGCAGCAGCCAATTGCCGGAACGCATCAAGGTCAGCATCAGCCAGGAAGTGCAGGACTGGTTTGCCGGCCGCGATCTTGATGCGCTGCATCGCAACCAGTTCCGCCGCCGCGAAGTCCTTCATTACGAACTGCGGCCACACCGGCAGGAAGGCGAGTTGCAGCTGGTGATCGACTCGGTTCGCCTGGATCGTATCCAAGGCCGCAAGGACTACGGCGCCGATGATGGCTTCGCCGTTGAAATGCCGGATTTGCGTTTCCAGGACATCAAAGGGCATACCCGTGCCAAGGAACGCCTGCAACAAATCATCCATTTGCTGGCCGCCCGCGATGCGGGCAGCGCCGACACTGACAGCCAGCAGGCACCGCCCCCCAAGGGCATGCTGCTGCATGGTCGCCCAGGAACCGGCAAAACCATGCTGGCCAAAGCCCTGGCCGCAGAAGCCGGGGTTCCCTTCCTCTCAGTCACCGGCCCGCAACTGTTCAATCCGACCCTGACCCGTTCCATTTTCCGGCGCGCCCGGCGCTATGCCCCCAGCATCGTTTTCATCGACGAAATCGACGCCCTGGGCATACGCGGCATGCGTGGCATGGAACCGGCGATCAACCAGCTGCTTGCGGAAATCGACGGCTTCGGTTCGCAGACAGATCATCCGGTTTTTATTGTCGCCGCTACCAATTTTCTGGCAAATGTCGATCCGGCATTGCTGCGTTCCGGGCGCCTGGATCTGCTCATGGAAGTCCCGCTGCTGGATCGCGAGGCCCGCCGCCACTTCATCGACACGCGCCTGAGCACCCTGCCCCGGCCGCTGCCCCCGGCCGCCGACGCCTGGAATCTCGATGCGCTGGTCGCTATGACTGCCGGCATGAGCGGCGCCGACTTCGAAAAAGTCTATCGTGAGCTGGTGCTCGCCCTGCGGCAGAACCCGCACGAACACATCAGCTACGAACAGTTGCTGGAACAGATCAATACCGTGAAATACGGCGAACGCAGCCGCCGCAAACCGCTGCAGGAGTACCTCTCCGCCGTCGCCTTCCATGAGGCGGGGCATGCCGTGCTGGCGGCCTTGCTGCGACCGGAGCACCCACTGGAACAAGTCACCATCGCCGGACGGGGCGACGCCCATGGGTTTGTCGCACTCTCCCGTGATGATGAGCACAGCGTGCGCCCGATGAATCGCCGCGAAGCCATGGACGACCTGTGCATCAAACTGGCCGGCCGTGTGGCGCAACTCAAGCAGTTTCCCGCGTCCGAACCTGCCGGCGGCAGCGACAACGGCGCAGCCAGCGATCTGGCCAAAGCCAGTGAACTGGCCTGGCTGGCAGTCACCGAATGGGGGCTGGATGAAAGCTTCGGCTGGCTGTCCCTGGCGCCATTCGATACACCCCTGCCTCCTGCCTGGATGGAACGTGCCCAGCTGCGCGTGGATATCTGGCTGCAGGAAGCGCGTGAACGAACAGAAACGCTGGTGGAAACACACTGGCACAGCATCAGGCAGCTGGCGGAGCAACTGCTGCGTGAAGAAACACTGGACGGCCATGCCGTGCTGGCGCTTCTCCGCTAGACAAGACGGCACAATATGGCAGCGGAATATGAAGCAGGCGCCTGGCCGCTGCCACACCTGAAGTCCCCGGCCAGCGACATACCCTTATCGCTCAAGCCACCATTTCGTTATCTCAAGAAGGAGCACCTACTCATGACGTCCAAGACCGAAGAACTGCAAAAGCTGTACCAAGAGGTTCTGGATTACAAATCGGACATCGACGATGACGGTGATGTCCGTTTCCGCCACCCGGAAATGGGCGTGTTCTACCTTTCCATCGACGCCGACAACGACCCGGAATTCCTGCGCCTGGTATTTCCGAATTTCGCCGATGATGAACGCACCGGCCTGTCGCGCGAGCAACTGCTGGAACTCGCCAATGAAGTCAATATCCGCAACAAGGCTGCCAAGCTGACTGTCAGCTACATGAATAGCGACAACACCTGGAACGTGAGCGCCCAGATCGAATGCTTCCTGGCAGCTTCCGATCAATTCCCCGATCCCGAAATCCTCCGCGCCACGATGAACCGCAACATTTCCGCCATTCGCGCCAGCCTCTCGACCTTCCACCAGGCCGTCGAAGAAGCCAAGGGTTCGGAATCGGAAGACGGCGAGAACGACGACGCGATCTGATCGCGCAACCGTCTGGGCAAGGGCATGCAACACCCTGTTGATGCCCCCATCAAGTATGCCGCGCCGGGCAGCTACCCGGATGAACAGCGCACCGCGCAGTTCACCGGAGAGGCTGCCCGTTTTTTTACCGAACGGCAGAAGGCAGATAACCAAAACGCAGACGGAAACGGTCGGTAAAACGTGCACGCGACTGATACCCGCAAGCCTGAGCAATGCGGGGGATGCTCCAGGGGGTCGTCTGGAGCAGCATCATGGCGTGATGCATGCGGATATCAACGAGCAATGCCTCGAAGCGTACGTTTTCACTGGCCAGCCGACGCCGCAACGTGGCTTCACTCATCGCCAATGCCTGCCCTGCCGCACGTGCCGTCCAGTGCCGATCGGGCGCTTCACCCAGCAATGCCCGCAAACGTCCGGCCGTCCCGCGCTGCCCGGCGTCGGTAAAGGCATGGCCGCGCTCGGCCAGCGCCAGCAGAAAATCCATCAGCCTATGCGCCAAGCGCTCATCACTCACCCGGCTGGCCTGCACCCCATCCATCACGCCACGCAATGTCTCGGCCAGGTCCGTATCCAGAGGAACTTGTCGGCAGGCCCACGGATTACCACTGCCTGACGGCTTCGAGGCAGCATGATGGCGATGAAAGGTTTCCAGCAATGCCGCCGGAAAACTCAAGAAAACCGAGCGAAAGGGAAGCTCGGGACTTTCCGGCGCTTTTCGCACATCCAGGCAGCTTTCCGGATCAATGAGCAGCAACGCCTCTTGCGCTCCCACGGACAGCCGATTGACGCCATCATCAAGATCCAGCCGCCCGGCCATCACGAACAGCACCGTGGCCTCATGAAACAGGAAGCGCGGCATCTGCCGCGCTTGCTTCAGCACGGGCTGGGCAAGGCTGCACAGACTGCGCCGCAACACTGGCGCGCCGGACGGCAACGGCTCACCGGGAGGCTGGCCCGCCGCCATGGAAATGGCGGCGGATGTCGATGGCAGCTGCGGGTAGCGCCGGTTCATGGATATCAATCAAACGGGACGGCGGGGTTAAGGCCATACAGGCCTGTCAGGCTGGCTTGCCCCAATACCGGCACCGTCGCCAGGGCGGCACGCACGTTCGCACCGGTCAGCGGCCCCGCCACGGCCAGCGAGGGCGTCGCCAAGGCATAGAGCGTGAAGATATACCGATGAACCAACTCGTCATTCCACGGCGGGCAGGGGCCATCGTAGCCATGATATTCACCCTGCATTTGCGCATCACCGGCAAACCAGGCCGTGTAGTCATTGATCCCGTGCCGCATGCCAGCACTGGCTGCGGGCCCCGGCTTGCCGCCAGGCGTCACGGCGTTCGAATGGGAACCGGCCGCGATTTCCGCCACATCCGCAGGAATATCCAGCAACAGCCAGTGAAAGAAGTCAATGCGCGGCAGGCTGGCTGGCACCTCGCGCCCTGCCTGATTCACATCATCGCCCCGGCTGGGCACATCGGGATCATGACAGATGAGCACAAAGGAACGGGTTCCTGCGGGAATCCCCGTCCATGCCAGATGCGGATTGCGATTGGACGACAACACCACTCGCGTGGCGGCATCGGGGACTGCGAAAGCAAATTCGCCGGGAATGGCCTTGCCATCCTGGAAACTATGACTGATGAGTTGCATATCAGATTCCATCCTATGCGTTGAGGGGCATTTCAATGCTGAACAAGGCCGTGTTCTTCATGGAATTCTAGGGCCCTGCGAAGGAATCGAGATATCTCATCCGATCAATATCCAGACTTATCCCGTCATTTTGACTGCCTGTGATTGGCCATAGGGCGTATGGCTTGCCGCCCTATTCTGCTGCCTGCCGAACCGCATCAACAAAGCGACGCACTTTTTCCGCGCTTTTGATACCAGGTGCATCTTCGACGCCACTGCTGACATCCACCGCCACCGGACGCACTCGCCGAATGGCTTGCGCCACATTGCCCGCATGCAAGCCACCCGAAAGAATCAGGCGTCCACGCGCCGGCTCATCCCATTCATCCAGCAAGCCATGGTCGAACACCGTGCCGCTTCCGCCATAGCCTGGGCTATCGGTATCCAGCAGGCAGCCATCGGCCTGCGGGTAGGCCTGCATCTGCCCGGCCAGCATCGCGCCCGTCACGCCACCTTCCTTGGGCACACGCAAGGCCTTGAGCCAGGGATGCCCGTAAGACATGCAATGTTCCGCAGTTTCATCACCATGAAACTGCAAAAGATGCGGACGCACCAGTCGCAGCACCGTTTCGACGTCTGTGCGCGTGGCGTTCACAAACAGCGCCACGACTGTCACGAAAGGCGGTATCAGCGTGCGCAAAGCGGCAGCCTGCTCGGGGGTCACATAGCGCTTGCTGGGAGGGTAGAAAACAAAACCCAGCGCATCCACGCCGCTGCGCACCACCATCCGCACATCGTCGGGCCGCGTCAGGCCGCAGATCTTTATTCTTGTCATGTTGTCGTCCTCAATCCATCCTGCCCGTCCGGCTGCCCGCCATTCAGGCCCGGGGCCAGGCGCTCAACTCACCGTCGGGCGAGAGCTGCAAGCCAGGCATGATTTCCAGGCCTTCCTGTAGCGGCAAGCCATAGCTGGCGGGATAATCCACCGCACACAGATACAACCCGGCGGCCGAATAGGTCGGCGCTGCGCGGCGCCTGTCGCGCTCCTGCAGCAACTCCTGCATGCGCGCAACGGTGTAGCGCCCCTGGCCGACATAGACCAGCGAGCCAATGATATTGCGCACCATATGATGCAGAAACGCATTGGCCTTGAGCACGAATACGATCATATCGCCATGGCGCTGGATATCCAGGCGCTGCATCGTACGTACCGGATGCGCCGCCTGGCATTGCGAGGAACGGAAGCTGCTGAAGTCATGTTCGCCCAGCAGATGTGCCGCCGCAGCACGCATGGCCTCGACATCCAGGGGACGAAAACACCATCCGGCCCGCCCGGCCCATAGAGGTGACCGATAAGGACGGTTCCAGAGCAGATACACATAGGTACGAGCCTGCGCCGAAAAACGCGCATGAAAATCTTCCGGAACTTCCCGCGCCCACTGCACCGCAATGCTTTCCGGCAGATGTGCGTTCAGGCCACGGATCCAGGCCACATCACGACGCTCCAGCCCGGTATCCAGATGCACGACCTGCAGACAGGCATGAACACCGGTATCCGTGCGGCCGGCGCAGATTGTCGGCACCGGTCCGCCGGTAAAGGCGAACAAGGCTTTTTCCAGCTCGTCCTGCACGGTATGCCCGCCCGGCTGCGTTTGCCAACCCAGCCAGGACGAACCTTCGTAGGAGACCCCCAGCGCTATCCTGCGCGCCATCAGCGGCTGCCCCCGCGCGGGCCGTGACGTTCTGCTGCCGGGCGACGATCCGGCGCCGGAGGCGCATCCAGATCAAGATCTATGGCAGACAACTGCTGTTCGAATTTCTTGCGTGCCTGCTCCAGACGCTGCGCCTGCAGATCATCCGGCTGTCGTCGCGACTCCGCCTGCACCTCTTCCACCGAGCCTGCGTCGGCGTCGGTACTTTCGCTGCCGTGATCAGCGCTACCGCTATCGTCGGTATCCTGCCTGGCCCCTGCGCGGCGCATCAGCAAAGCCACCCAGAATGCCACTACTGCCAGCAGGACGGTGCCCAGCACCAGGCCATAGCCCTGCCCAAATTGCGCGTCCACAGCTCACTCCCTTAGAACGTGTTTATGACCTGATCCTGACCAAGCAAGATACAGGTCATAAACACGTTCCTGGGGAAGGCCACCATGGCCTTCCCCGAACCTTCCCTGATTACAGTTCGCCGATGGCGATGCGCAGCATGCGGCGCAGCGGCTCTGCCGCTCCCCACAGCAGCTGGTCACCCACGGTGAAAGCACCCAGATAATCCTGGCCCATCGACAGCTTGCGCAGACGGCCCACCGGGATGTCCAGCGTTCCGGTCACGGCGACAGGCGTCAGGCCATGGATCGTGGATTCCTTGTCATTCGGAATGACCTTGGCCCAGTCAGTGCCTTGCGCAATGATGTCGGTGATCTCGTCGAGCGGCACATCGCGCTTGAGCTTGATCGTCAGTGCCTGGCTATGGCAACGCATGGCGCCGATACGCACGCAGAAACCGTCGATGGGCGTAGCTTCGCTGCCGAAGGCTGCGCCGCGACCCAGAATCTTGTTGGTTTCCGCTTCCGCCTTCCACTCTTCGCGGGACACGCCATTGCCCAGGTCGGAGTCGATCCAGGGGATCAGGTTGCCGGCCAGGGGCACGCCAAAGCGCTCGGTCGGCAGATTGCCGCTGCGCTGCAGGTCCAGCACGCCACGGTCGATCTGCAGGATGGCCGATGCGGGGTCATCCAGCAAGGGACGCACGGACTCGTTGACCAGGCCGAACTGGGTCAGCAGTTCGCGCATATGTTGTGCGCCGCCGCCAGAAGCCGCCTGGTAGGTCATGCTGGTCATCCATTCGACCAGATCATGCTGGAACAGGCCGGACAGCCCCATCAGCATGCAGCTGACCGTGCAGTTGCCGCCGATGAAATCACGCACGCCACGGTTCAGGGCGGCGTCGATGACATTACGGTTGACCGGATCCAGCACGATGATGGAATCATCATTCATGCGCAGCGAGCTGGCTGCGTCGATCCAGATGCCCTTCCAACCCGAGGCACGCAGCTTGCCGTGCACCGCTTTGGTATAGTCGCCGCCCTGAGCCGTCACAATAATCGGCAATTTCGCCAGCGCCTCGATATCGTAGGCGTCCTGCAGCGGACCCGCACCCGTCGCCCAGGACGGTGCCGCACCGCCCACCTGGCTGGTGGTGAAAAACACGGGTTCAATCAGGGAAAAATCATTTTCGTCGCGCATGCGCTGCATGAGGACTGATCCCACCATGCCGCGCCAGCCGACCAGACCGACGGCTTGAGTCATCTGTATTCGCTCTGTTTTATATGTGAAGAACAAGCCACGCCGCCCGCTCCTGACAGTGTGGCCCTCGGTATAAGAATGTATCAGAATTACCAGGGTTTACCTGGGTTTTCCACGAAATAATGCGCCATTTTTTGGCGTGGCGTAAAACGGACGCAACAATCCTTCCCGCCCGATTTGCCAACGGTGGCCAGCCACACACAAACAAGGCAGGACGCCGGTGCAAACCGGTGCCCTGCCCTGGCGTCGATACCGGCCTTTGAGGCCAGCAGAACCGCTTACAGTGCCGCCAGAACGGCGTCGCCCATTTCGATGGTGCCGACCTTGCGCGTGCCTTCTTCGTAGATATCCGCCGTACGCAGGCCATCCGCCAGCACTTTGCGTACCGCCGCCTCCACGCGATCCGCCTGCTCGCTCAGATCCAGCGAATAGCGCAGCAGCATGGCGGCCGACAGGATGGTGGCCAGCGGATTGGCCAGGTTCTTGCCAGCGATGTCAGGTGCGGAACCGTGGCTGGGCTCGTACAGCCCCTGGCGCTTTTCGTTCAGCGATGCCGAAGGCAACATGCCGATGGAGCCCGTCAGCATGGCGGCTTCGTCAGACAGGATGTCGCCGAACAGATTGCCGGTCACGATGACATCGAACTGGCGCGGTGCGCGTACCAGCTGCATGGCAGCGTTATCGACATACATATGGCTCAATTCCACATCCGGGTATTCGCGTGCCACGTCGATCACGATATCGCGCCAGAACTGCGAGGTTTCCAGCACATTGGCCTTGTCCACGCTGCACAGCTTGCGATTGCGCTTCTGTGCCGACTGGAAGCCCAGGTGGGCAATGCGGCGCACTTCGCTTTCGGCGTAGCGCATGGTATCGAAACCTTCGCGCTGGCCCTGGAACACACCGTCTTGCGCCGTGCGCACGCCACGCGGGGTGCCGAAATAGATATCGCCGGTCAATTCGCGCAGGATCAGGATATCCAGGCCGGACACCACTTCCGGCTTGAGCGTCGAAGCCGCTGCCAGTTCCGGATAGAGAATGGCCGGACGCAGGTTGGCAAACAGCCCCAGCGCCTTGCGCAAACCAAGAATGGCCTGCTCCGGACGCAGCTCACGCGCCAGTTTGTCGTACTTCCAATCTCCCACCGCACCAAACAGGATAGCGTCGGACTCCTGCGCCAGCGCCAGCGTGGCAGGCGGCAAGGGATGCCCATGCAGATCATAGGCAGCGCCCCCTACCGGCGCTTGCGCGATTTCCAGCGGCAGATTCAGCGCCTGCAGAACACGGACCGCCTGAGCGACGATTTCGGGGCCGATGCCATCACCGGGAAGCACTGCGATTTTGTGAGCCATGAGAGATCGTTTTACGAGAAGTTAAAGGAGAATTAGGTGCATTCATCCCCCAGGAAGGCAAGCCCCCTGGGAGCTGCGCACTGCCGGCCCGGGCAGCCGGCAGTGCGCCCATATCAGCGCAGCTGACGGCTTTCCAGCCAAGGGTGGCGCGCCAGGCGCTCGGCTTCGAACTGCCGGATCATGTCAGCCTTCTGCAGCGTCAGACCGATATCGTCCAGCCCGTTGAGCAGGCGGTGTTTGCGGAATTCATCAATATCGAAGGACAACTCCCCGCCTTCCGGCTTCACGATGACCTGGCGCGCCAGATCCACCGTCAGCTTGTAGCCGGGGAAAGCCTTCACTTCATCGAACAGCCGCGCCACATCCAGTTCCGACAGAATGATAGGCAACAAACCGTTCTTGAAGCTGTTATTGAAGAAGATGTCGGCAAACGAAGGCGCGATGATGGCGCGGAAACCATACTGGCTCAGGGCCCAGGGCGCATGTTCGCGGCTGGAGCCGCAACCGAAATTCTTGCGTGCCAGCAGAATCGAGGCGCCCTGATAGCGCGGCTGGTTCAGCACGAAATCCGGGTTCAGCGGACGCTGGCTATTGTCCATGCCCGGTTCGCCATGATCCAGGTAGCGCAGCTCATCGAACAGGTTGGGGCCGAAGCCGGTACGCTTGATCGACTTCAGGAACTGCTTGGGAATGATCAGGTCGGTATCGACGTTTTCCCGATCCAGGGGGGCAACGAGGCCTTCGTGTACGGTAAATGCTTGCATGATGGCTTACCTGAAATTCCTGACATCAACAAAATGGCCGGCAATGGCGGCAGCGGCTGCCATGGCAGGACTGACCAGATGGGTGCGCCCGCCCATGCCCTGACGGCCTTCGAAATTGCGGTTCGATGTAGAGGCGCAACGCTCTCCCGGCTCCAGGCGGTCGGCATTCATGGCCAGGCACATGGAACATCCGGGTTCCCGCCATTCAAAACCCGCTTCGATAAAGATGCGATCCAGGCCTTCGCGCTCGGCCTGCAGCTTCACCAGCCCGGAACCCGGCACGACCATGGCCTGCTTCACATTGCGGGCCACACGCTTGCCTCGCGCCACCTCCGCAGCGGCACGCAGGTCTTCGATACGCGAATTGGTGCAGGAACCGATGAATACGCGGTCGATGCGGATGTCCACCAGAGGCGTATTGGGCGTCAGGCCCATGTATTCCAGCGCCCGCTCCATACCGCTGCGGCGGACGTCATCACGTTCGCGGTCGGGATCCGGCACGCGGCTATCCACCGGCAATACCATTTCCGGCGAAGTCCCCCAGCTGACCTGCGGCTTGATTTCACGGGCGTCGATTTCCACCACTCGGTCGAAATGCGCGCCAGGGTCGGAATGCAAGGTCCGCCAGTAGGACACGGCCTGATCCCACAGCACGCCGCTGGGTGCGAAAGGACGGCCACGGAAATACTCGACGGTTTTTTCATCCACCGCAACCAGCCCCGAACGCGCACCGGCTTCGATGGCCATGTTGCAGATGGTCATGCGGCCTTCTACCGACAACTCACGGATGGTGCTGCCGGCAAACTCGATGGCATGCCCCGTGCCCCCCGCCGTGCCGATGATGCCGATCACATGCAAGACCACATCCTTGGCCGTACAGCCGAACGGCAATTTCCCCTCGACCTTGACGAGCATGTTGCGGCTCTTCTTCATGGTCAGGGTCTGCGTTGCCAGGGCATGCTCAACTTCGGAGGTACCGATACCGAAGGCCAACGCCGCCACGGCGCCGTGCGTGCTGGTATGGGAATCGCCGCACACAACCGTCATGCCCGGCAGGGTGGCGCCCTGCTCCGGCCCGACCACGTGAACGATGCCTTGGCGCACGTCTGTCATCGGGAATTCGGTGATGCCATAGGTGGCGCAGTTGGCATCCAGCGTATCGACCTGAAGCTTGGAGATCGGATCTTCGATCCCGGCGCTGCGATTCTTGGTCGGCACGTTGTGATCGGCCACGGCCAGGTTGGCACTGACGCGCCAAGGCTTGCGGCCCGCCAGGGCCAGGCCTTCGAAGGCTTGCGGACTGGTCACTTCGTGCAGCAATTGCCGGTCGATATAGATCAGACAGGAGCCATCGGATTCCTGGTGCACCAGGTGGTCGCGCCAGAGCTTGTCATAAAGAGTCAATGCCATGATTTTCACTCGCTTCGTGGAGGGGGCTGTCGCCAATCGCGCCGACGGGCCACCCGGTGAGGCCATGAAATCATTATGCCAAGCATGGAAAGCCTAACGGCCCGCCTCATGACACAGAGTGTCATGAAGCGGGCCGTTAGAAACAAAAAATTTATGCAGTCAAAACAAGGATATGGGCCAATGCCCCAACGGCTTTTGTGCCGGGTTTGGGCTGGCGGAAGATGGGCTTAGCCGCATCACGCCTGCCTGGCGCGGGCGGCCAGGCCCATCAGTCTTGAGCCGGCTCACCAGCCTGGGCACGCTGCCGCAAGGCATGATCCGCCAACACCAACGCCAGCAATGCCTCGGCAATAGGCGTGGCGCGTATGCCTACGCAAGGGTCGTGGCGCCCCAGCGTCTGCACTTCCACCGGCTCGCCCGCCCGGTTGACCGACTGGCGCATGACTCGAATACTGGAAGTCGGCTTGATGGCCAGCGACACCGTGACGGCCTGCCCGGACGAAATGCCGCCCAGCACGCCACCCGCATGATTGCTCAGGAAACCCGAGGGTGTCAGTTCATCGCCATGCTCGGAACCACGCTGCGCGATGGATTCGAAACCCGCACCGATGGAAACGCCCTTCACTGCGTTCAGGCCCATCATGGCGTGGGCGATATCGGCATCCAGGCGATCGTAGATCGGTTCACCCCAACCTGCCGGCACACCTTCGGCCACGACCTCGATGCGCGCCCCGATGGAGTCGCCATCGCGTCGCAACTGATCCATATAGGCTTCCAGTTCCGGCACGATAGCGGCATTGGGCGCGTAAAAGGGGTTATTGCCGACCTCATCCCAGGATTCGAAAGGAATGGCGATGGGGCCCAGCTGGCTCATATAGCCGCGCACCCGAACGCCATACCGGGCTTCCAGCCATTTGCGCGCAATCGCCCCGGCTGCCACCGTAGGCGCCGTCAGGCGAGCGGAAGACCGGCCGCCGCCGCGCGGGTCGCGCACGCCATACTTTTTCCAGTAGGCATAATCGGCGTGGCCAGGACGGAAAGTATCCAGGATATTGCCGTAATCTTTGCTGCGCGCATCAGTATTGCGGATCAGCAACCCGATGGGCGTGCCCGTCGTCAGCCCCTCATAGACCCCTGACAGTATCTCGACCTGATCCGCTTCCTGGCGTTGCGTGACATGGCGCGATGTGCCGGGACGGCGGCGATCCAGCTGGAACTGGATATCCTCTGCCGACAAGGGCAGCCCCGGCGGGCAGCCGTCCACCACACAGCCGATGGCTGGTCCGTGGGACTCGCCGAAGTTCGTCACGCAAAACAGTTTTCCTAGGGTGTTACCGGACATGAGCAGGACTCTGAGGAAGCAAGGGGCTTAAAGAAAAAACGGAAACTACGGCACGGTCAGCCCGGCGGAACAAACTCCCTGGCGGGAACGCATCATTCCGGCGCCGCCAGAAACGGGCAGCGCGCCAAACTGCCGCATTATGACATTTTCAGGACGAACAACTGATGACCAACCCTGCCGACCAATCCGGCGCAGGCCGCGCATAGTGTTCCAAACCGGGACGGGCCTCCCACGGATTGCGCAAGCATGCCAGCAGGCTTTCGATTTCGCTGGCGTCGCCCTGCTCGGCGGCGCGTATGGCCAGTTCCGCCATGTGATTGCGCAGCACATAGAGCGGGTTGGCACGATTCATGGCCGCCGCGACGGCCTCGGGCGCCTGGCCGTCCTGAGCCAGACGGGCCTGATAAGTTTGCAGCCACTGCGCCGCACCAGCGCGATCCACGAACTGATCCAGGAATGCGCTGGCATCGCCATTGGCCACTCCCGCCAGCGCACGGAAGGTCAGCGTGAAGTCCGCGCCGGAGGTATGCATCTCACGCCACAGGCCATCCATCAGCGTATCGTCTTCCTCGTCGCGCCACTGTGCCAGCCCCAGCTTGCGGCGCTGGCGCTCACGCCAATGCCGCATGAAGTCCGACTCAAAACCGCGCACCGCATCGCGCAGCATCTCGGCATCCGGCACCAGGGGCTGCAGGGCTTCGGCAAGCCGGAACAGATTCCAGTGCGCGACCGCCGGCTGCGCATTCCAGGCATAGCGGCCTTCGTGATCCGAATGGTTGCAAACGTGGTTGGCCTTGAAGCCATCCATGAAGGCATAGGGGCCGTAATCCATGGTCAACCCCAGAATGGACATGTTATCGGTGTTCATCACGCCGTGACAGAAACCGACCGCCAGCCAATCCGCCATCAGCGCTGCCGTCCGGTCCGTGACCGCCGCCAGCCAGCGCGCGATCACAAGGTCATTGCCGCCGCCGGCGGCACGGCATTCGGGATAGAAACGGTCGATGATGTCGTCACACAAGCGCTGCAGCAAACCGGCACGACGCTGCGCATACCAATGCTCGAAGGAACCGAAACGGACGAAACTGGGTGCCAGCCGGGTGACGATGGCGGCCGTTTCCATGGTTTCGCGGCGCACCGGGTCATTGGATGTCACCAGTGCCAGCGAACGTGTGGTCGGAATACCGAGGCCATGCATGGCCTCGGCCGCCAGATACTCGCGCACAGAGGAACGCAGCACGGCACGGCCGTCGCCCATGCGGGAATAAGGGGTACGTCCGGACCCTTTCAGCTGCACTTCCCAGCTTCCCTGCGGCCCTTCGACTTCCGCCAGCAAGTGCGCCCGCCCGTCGCCCAACTGCCCGGCCCAAACGCCGAACTGGTGGCCGCTATAAACCGCCGCCACACTCTCTCCGCCAGGAAAAGCGCTGGCACCGGACAGCACCTGCAAGGCCAGGTCCGTGCGCAAGGCCGCTGGCGTCAAGCCCAGCAGGGCGCAGCCATCCGGATTCACGTGCAGCATCCTGGCGGTCTGCAACGGCATGGGCCGCACCCGGGAATAGAAATCCTCGGGCAATGTGGCGTAGCTGTTGCGCACCCGCAGTTGTTCAAGGGATGCAGCAGTGCCTGTTTGGGACTTGAGTTGAGCATTCATGCTGCTATTATCTTCGAATGAGCGCCACCGACCAACCCTCCGCCAACTCAATGCCTGCCCAGCCAAATGCGATTGGCCGGGTCGTGCGGCTATTGGGTTTCGCCGTTGACCGCATTGCCGGCGAACGCCTGACACAAGTCGCCTCCAGCCTGACCTTCACCACCGTGCTGGCCATCGTGCCGTTACTGGCCGTGGTGTTGTCGCTGTTCACAGCGTTCCCGCTGTTCTCGGATTTCCGCCTGGCACTGGAAGACTACCTGGCCAGCAATCTGATGCCCGCCGATGTCTCGGCGGACATCATGGAATATCTCAACCAGTTCGCGCAACAGGCCTCAAAACTGACGGCCATCGGCAGCTTGTTCCTGATTGTCACCTCGGTCATGCTGATCATGACCATAGACTCCGCGCTCAATGACATCTGGCACGTATCGCGCCAGCGCCCGCTGCACCAGCGCATTCTGGTCTATTGGGCCGTCATCAGCCTGGGGCCGCTGGTACTGGGCGGCAGTCTCTGGGCCACCTCGGTACTGGCGCGCACCTCCATGGGTCTTGCGGGGGATCTCTCGCCGCTGGTCAATATCGCGCTTTCCGTCCTGCCTGTCCTGTTGACCGGGCTGGCCTTTACCGCGCTGTTCGTGGTCGTTCCCAACCGCGCCGTCCACTGGCGCGATGCGGCCATCGGCGGCTTTGCGACGGCCATCGTGCTGGAAACGATGAAGGCAGGCTTCGCCTATTACATCAGCCAGTTTCCCAGCTACACCGTCATCTACGGCGCGTTTGCCGCCGTCCCCGTCTTCCTGCTGTGGATCTATCTGTCCTGGCTGGCCATCATGGCGGGCGCCGTGCTGACCGCCTCGCTGCCTGGCATCCGCCTTTATGGCCTGACGACAGAAACCCGCACGGCAGGCGCGGCCTACCTGGATACCATTGCCGTGCTGCAGGCCCTGTATGCCGACTGGAGCCGGCAGGGCCAGGGCATCAGCCAGAGGGAATCCTGCGCCGCGCTGGCCATCCATCCGGAAGACCTGGATATCGCCCTGACCGCCTTGCAGGATCTCGGCCTGGCTGCGCCAGCCCGCATCCGTGGCAAAGAGCGCTGGGTCCTGAGCAGCGACCCTCGCCGCACAACCATCGGCCCGCTGGTGGATCGCCTGCTGCTCACCCGCGCCATCGCGCTGACGCACCAGGATGGTGCTGTGCTGATGCAGGCCACCGCCAACGCACTGGGCCAATACGGGCCGGAGGCCACGCTGGATGAACTGCTGTCGGGCAATCTGGCCGATACGCTCGCGGGCCTGGCGCAGGACCAGGATGCACCGCCCATTACCGCTTTCCTATCTCGTCCCTCGATAAACAGCGAGGAGTCCCACCATGCTAAAAGTCAGTGAAATCCTGCGTGTCAAAGGCGACACGCTCTATACCGCGACCCCCGACACGTCCGTCGAGCAAGCCATCATCACCATGAGCGAACACGATATCGGTTCGCTGGTCATCATGGAACACGGCACGCTTGCCGGGATGCTGACCTTCCGGGAAATCATCCGCCTGCTGCATGAACGCGCAGGAAATGTCGGCGACACCACGATCCGCTCCATCATGGATGACGCGCCTATCAGCGTTTCGCCAAATACCAGCGCCGATGAGGTCCAACGCCTCATGCTGGAAAAACGTACCCGCTACGTGCCCGTCATGGACGGCCCTACGCTGCAAGGCGTGATTTCGTTCTTCGACATGGCGCAGGCGGTGGTCTCCGCCCAGCAGTTCGAAAACAAGATGCTCAAGGCCTATATCCGCGCCTGGCCCAATGAAGACAAGGCAGAGGCCGACGAGCAACCATAAGCCTCTAGCGCCCTTGCCTGAACGCCTGCCCGGCCCCATGCCGGCCAGGCGTTTTTCTTTGCCTTGCCGCAACGCCATGCACCGATCCAGGCGCCGCGGCCCCCGCCTTTCCACAGCGCCTCATCGCCCCGGCTCCTGGCCTGGCCCCGTCCCGATAGCCGGTATCAGGCCACCTGTTCCCAGGCGCGCAGCAGCAAAGATGGATCCTCCTGGCCCAGCAAGCGATGATCCGACAACATCTGGCGCCAGCGCCTGGCCCCCTTGCGGCCATTGCCCCAACCCAGCAGCGGGCGCACCAGGATACGCATGGGCACGCCTTGTGCCACCATGCGCTCGGTATAGCCGGTATAGCGCCGCAACACTTCGGCATCGTCCAGCACCGCTTGATCCGGCCAGAAGCGCAGCGACAATTCGCGCAACACTTCCGGCTGGTGCCAGGCCGCGCGGCCCAGCATCACCCCATCCAGATCACGCCCTTCCGTCTCCGCCTGTTCGGCGGTCGCCAGCCCACCATTGAGCACAATCACGCAATCCGGGAAATCCTGCTTGAGCTGCCGGGCATAGGCGTAGCGCAACGGTGGAATCTGGCGATTTTCCTTGGGCGACAAGCCTTTCAGCACGGCATTACGCGCATGCACCACAAAAACGCGGCAGCCAGCTTCGTACTGGATACCCACGAAGTCGCGCACGAAACCATAGCTCTGCTCGTCATCCAGCCCCAGCCTGTGCTTCACCGTGACAGGCACCTGAACGGCGTCGCGCATGGCACGAATGCAATCGGCCACCAGATGCGGCTCGGCCATCAGGCAGGCACCAAAGGCACCTTGCTGAACCCTTTCCGACGGACAGCCGCAATTCAGATTGATTTCGTCATAGCCCGCCTGCTCGCCCAGCCTGGCAGCCTGCGCCAGCGCCTGCGGTTCGCTGCCGCCCAACTGCAAGGCCACGGGATGCTCCGCCGCATCGTATTCCAGATGCCGTGGCGCATCGCCATGCAGCAATGCGCCGGTCGTGATCATCTCGGTATAAAGCAGGGCGCGCGGCGCCAGCAGCCGGTGGAAATAGCGGCAATGGCGATCCGTCACATCTATCATCGGCGCCACACACAGGCGCCAGGTATCCGAGGAGACCAGGGACATACGGAACATTCTCTTTGGAACAGGAAAAGACCGACATTGTATGGCGAGCCTCTGCCCTTGCGCACATGAGGCGTCCCGCCGGGCTCTTGCCCATCTGGTTCCGCCCCAAGCCTGCCCCGCCGCGCCCAGTTCAGCCCGGCACACGCCTACTTGCCCAGCCCCTCCGGCGCCAATGCCGCAATCGCCTGGTAATGCGTCAGGAACACCTGCCCGCTCAGGCATTGCAGAAATGAAGTCCGGGACAGACGATCCATCACCGGCCCCTTGACCTCCGACAAATGCAGGCAGATACCTGCCTCGCGCAGACGGACCTCTATCATCTCCAGGCTGGCCAAGGCACTGGCATCAATGTCGTTGATG
Source organism: Kerstersia similis (assembly GCF_965139615.1). Taxonomy (NCBI): domain Bacteria; kingdom Pseudomonadati; phylum Pseudomonadota; class Betaproteobacteria; order Burkholderiales; family Alcaligenaceae; genus Kerstersia; species Kerstersia similis. Next base: position 82,460 of record NZ_CBCSIQ010000008.1, on the reverse strand, counting down.
GCGGAACACTGCAATACCACATGCTTGAGTTGCTGGCGCCGGGCCACGGCGTCATTGATGCAATCCTCAAGATAGCGCGCGTTGGCGAAATACAGGCTCTCATCCACACGCAGGCCCAGCACCGCCTCGCAGGTATTGACCGCATGGCGGCGGACATTGCGGAAATGCTCGGTACCCGGCACCTGGCCAACTTCCGCGACATGGGGTCGGCTGCTGCGATACAAATGCAAAGCCAAGGCCAGCACGACACCGGCCACCAAGCCCGTTTCCACGCCAGCCAGCAGTGTCAGTGCCAGCGTCGCGGCCGCCACGGAAAAGTCGAAGCGGGAATACCGCCAGATACGGCGGAATACCGCAATATCCACCAAAGAGAGCACGGCAACTATCACTGTCGCCGCCAGCGTGGCCTGTGGCAGATAGCGCAACAACGGCGTTAACAGCAGGGCCGCCAGCGCAATACCGATGGCGGTATAGACACCCGCCGCCGGCGTGCGGGCGCCCGCATCGAAATTGACGACTGAACGTGAAAAGCCGCCAGTCACCGGCAAGCCGCCGCTGACGGCGGCCGCCACATTGCTGGCCCCCAGCGCCAGCAACTCCTGGTCGGGCTCGACCCGCTGACGCCGCCGAGCCGCGAGCGTTTGGCCGACCGACACGGACTCTGCAAACCCTACCAGGCTCAGCAATAGCGCAGGCATGGCCAGCGACGACCACAATGCTGGGTTCCATGTCGGCCAGGTCAGCGATGGCAGGCCCTGCGGTACCGCGCCCACCACCTTGACGCCCTGATCCTGCAGATTCCACGCCCATACCGCCAGCGTCGTCAGCGCAATCGCCAGAACCGGCGCGGCCCGCCCCAGCACATCGACCAAACCGGAACGCCAGCCCCAGGCTCGCAAGCGACGCCCCAGCCTTTGCCTGGACCACCACAGGAACAGCAAGGCCCCGCCCCCCAGCATCAGCGTCGGCCAGTTGAGCATGGGCAATTGATGCCAGAGCGCGGGTAGTAATTCCAGCAAGGTATCGCCATGGGCGCTGACCCCAAGCACATGCCGGGCCTGCCCGAAGGCGATCAACAATCCAGATGCAGAGATAAATCCGGCAATCACCGGATGACCAAGAAAGTTGGCCAGGAACCCCAGACGCAACAAGCCCATGACGAGCAATATGCCCCCTGACAGCAAGGCCAGCGCCAGCGCGGCTTCCCAGTAAGCGGGCGTTCCCGGCGCAGCCAGCTGACCAATCGCCGTCGCCGTCATCAGCGATGTCACGGCGGCCGGCCCGACCGCCAAGGTCCGGCTGCTGCCGAATACGGCGTATGCCAGCAAAGGCAGCATGCTGGCGTACAGCCCGGCCTGCGGCGGCAAGCCTGCCAACATGGCATACGCCAGGCTTTGCGGAATCAGCATCAAGGTAACAATGCCCGCTGCCAGCAGATCCCCGCCCAATTGACGGCCATCATAGGCCCGCCCCCATGCCAGGATAGGCAACCATTTTGCCCAGGCAATGCGCGAATGAGTGGTGGGGCCTTGATTCATAGACGGTTCAGCACAAAAAACGGAGACACCTGCGCATGATCGCGCGCGGCACGCCGTCCCGCAATCATCGCTTTCAGTTATCAACCCAGCCAGTCATTCTACCATTCAATATAAAATAATTATCTAATATAAAGTTAGCTGGCATCTGAATACAAGGGAGCCTGCATTGCCCCGGCAGGCCGGTCGGTAAATCCGTCAAAGCCGATGCGCCCACCTTGGGCTGCCGGCGCGGTTCGCGCATCAATAATGCGGGGGCAATTCATCCCTCAGGCTGCGAAATGCCGTCCCTTCAGCGGGAATCTGGTCACGCAGCTCCGTCAGCTGGCGTTGCAATGCTTCGAGCTGACGTTGCATGCGAAACATTTGCTGGTTGAGTTGATCCAGCATGTCATCAGCCAGCGTGGAACGTATCTCCAGCTCCTGAACGCGCGCCAGCGCCTGCGCCAGCTGCGCATCCCCTGCAGCCTCGCCCCGCGTGCCGGTTTCCATCTCGGTGTGCGCCTGTGGCGGTTGAATCGTCATGTTTTCATCCTCTTCCAGGGAAAGCGCCCTGGAACGCATCGGCAAAACCAGCGCCGGCAGCCAACGGGCATCACGGTTTTCTTTACCTCAGGCGCGCGATGTCCGCCAGACAACCGGCGGTCATTCGTGCCCGATCTGCCGTTGCCCGTGTCGGGACTGGCATTAGACCTGAAAACCATACTGCCGGGCCAGCCTGGCCGGCAAGGAACAAAAGGCCCAGCCATTGTCCAGCTGCCGCGCCGGATGCACTAAAATGCGCAGCTACGCCAGCCCTTGCCGCCGCCTATGCTGCGCACCGGGCTCCAATCACTTATTTCTTTCGGCATTCCTGCCGCGCCCGCATTCACGCTATGGCCGTTTTTACTCCTGTCTCCGACCAACAAGCGCGCGAATTGCTCGAACGCTATGAACTGGGCGAACTGGTTTCCATGCGCGGTATTACCGCTGGCATCGAAAACTCCAACTTCTTTCTGAGCACGACTCGGGGCGAATTCGTCCTGACGCTGTTCGAAGTGCTCACCCGTGAACAACTGCCGTTCTATATCGAACTGATGCACCATCTGGCGCAGCGCGGCATTCCCGTTCCCGAACCGCAAACCCTGAAAACCGGCGAACGGATCTACACGCTCAACGGCAAGCCTTGCGCCATCGTCAGTCTGTTGCCAGGTGGCTACGAACCCGCACCGAGCGCGGCGCATGGCGCCCTGACAGGCAGCACATTGGCTCGCGCCCACCTGGCCGCGCAGGATTTCCCCCTGCAACAGCCGAATTTGCGCGGGCTGTCCTGGTGGCGCCAGACTGCTCCCACCGTCCGGCCCTTTCTTGATGCCGCCCAGGCTGCCCTGCTGGATCGCACCCTGGCTGAACAAGAAACGCTGGCTGCCAGCCCGGCCTACGCCCAGCTGCCCAGCGGCCCGGCTCACTGCGACCTGTTCCGCGACAATGTGCTGTTCGCCGGCACCTATGAAGCGCCTGTCATGGGCGGCATCATCGACTTCTACTTCGCTGGCTGTGATACCTGGTTGTTCGATGTCGCCGTTTCCGTCAATGATTGGTGCATCGACCGCGCCAGCGGCAAGCTGGACCTCGAACTGGCCGCCGCCTGGCTGCAAGCCTACGCCAGCGTACGCCCTTTCACCGAAGAGGAACGAGCCCTCTGGCCCGCCATGTTGCGGGGCGCTGCGCTGCGATTCTGGCTGTCGCGCCTGTACGACTTCTTCCTGCCGCGCCCGGCGCAGACACTCAAGCCGCACGACCCGACTCATTTCGAGCGCGTCCTGTTGCAACGCCAGGGCGATGCTGCCCTTCCCCTGCCCTGACCGGATAAAGGAAACCTAGTCACATGCAAGCTGCCACGCTACCCGCCTCTGCCGGCTGGTATTGGATCCGCCAGGGCTACCTGCTGTTCCGGCGCCAACCCCTACCGCTGTTCACATGGATGATGTTCCTTACCATGCTGGGCATGCTGGCGCTGAATCTGGCGCCTGTCGGACCGCCCCTGGCCCAGTTCTTCGTCCCCTTTCTTACCGTCATGACGCTCAGCGGCTGCCGGGCGCTGGCCAGCGGCAAGCCCGCGCACCCTGCCGCCTGGGTACAACCCTTGCGCGAACCCGGCGTGCCGGTACGGCTGCTGGCGGTTGGCGGATTGCAATTCGGCTTGATCCTGCTGTCCGCCATGCTGGCCTTCATGCCCTTTGCTGACACCCTGACCGTCGAGCTGGAAAGAGCCATTCAGGAAGAAAACATGGCACCCTTTCTGGACGCCATGCAAATGCCCACCATTATTTTCGGTGTGCTCTATGCCGGTGTTTCGGCCCTGTTCTGGTTCACCCCACTGTTGGTGGCCTGGCATCAGCTACCTGTCACGCGAGCCATTTTCTTCTCGCTGATTGCCTGCTGGCGCAACAAATGGGCATTTCTGATCTATGCCGCAGCCTGGGGCATCATGCTGTACGCCGTGCACATCATTGCGAATATGCTGGCCTTTGCCCTGCCCGGCATCAGTTCGATCATTGCTGCGCTCGCCATGGCAGTCAATCTGTTCGCCGCAGCCGTCTGGTCCTGCAGCGCCTACGTCAACTACGCGACGGTGTTCGGCGCAGCCAGTCAGGCGGACGACGCCAGCACCACCGACTGAACCCTTGGCGCCTGGGCAAGCGGCGCAGAATGCGCCTCAGCCTGGGCCCAAGATCGTTCCAGCCGCCGGGCCACGCCTGCCCGGCGCGCAGCTCCAACACTGCAACTGCACGCGGGTGCCAGGCGCAACGCCATGGCTGCATCGCCCGCACCCGTTTCACGCAACGCCCCTGTTCATCCAGGAAATAGACGTCCAAAGCATGCGTCATCCCCAGGCTGTGCACTGCCATGCAAGGCCACAGCAGTAAGGCCGTGACAACAGCTGGCCGGCGACGCCACAACCAGCCCCGCAAACGCTGCCGCCATGTCCGCGCAAGCACCAGGCGCCCCTGCTCCGTTCTGGCAACCTTGCTGGCTCCAAGCCGCATGCCTCGGTTCTTGTCTCGCCCGCTCCGGGGCGATGCCGCCTGTCGATTCATCCCGACAACCCTGCTTGCAGATAATGCATGACCGGATAAGCCAGTACCAGAAAGGTGCAGGGAAAAATGCATGTCATCAACGGCAACAGCATTTTCACAGGCGCTTCCATGGCTTGTTTTTCGGCCTGTTGGATCCGTTCATCCTGCAATTGTCTGGCCTGCGCCCGCAGCAAGGGCCCCAACGCCATGCCCAGGCCTTCGGCCTGCGCCAAGGCGGCGGCAAAACGACGCATGGCGGGCAAGCCGGTACGCCGCGCCAGTATCCGGATCGCCTCCACCCTGGGCCGTCCTTGCATGATTTCTGCCCAGGCCTGCGCAAACTCCTGCTGCAAGGCTCCACGTGGCGCATGTCGCGCCATTTGCTGCAAAGCGCCATTGAAATGCTGCCCGCCGGCCAGGCACAGCGCCAACATTTCCAGCACCAAAGGCAACTCCGCCGCCATCTGGCGACGCCGCTCGCGTGCCCTGGCTCGCAAACTAACGCCCGGGGCATGCCAACCCGCCAGTCCCCCGCCCAGCATCATCCCCGCTGCCGTCGGAAAGAAGCGGCCCGATAGCAGGCCGGCCTCATTGCCGAACCCCGGACTCGATAGACACCATATCACCAGCCCCGACATCAAGGCTGCCATCAGCCCCAGCAAGCACTGGGCTGTTCGCAACACCAAAGGCTCCAGCCCTCGCGCCAGCCCGGCTTCCTGCAACAATTCAGCCAGGCGCTGCTGCGCCCGCCAACCCAGCCATGGCCGTGCACACCAGGAAAAACGCTGCAGCACAGGTAGCGCAAAGCGCCAGACCCAGGGCATGGGCAGGCTTGTGCTGGCGACAACCGGCTCCGCTCTGTTAACCCTGTCGCCCTGCTGCCACTGGGATACGGCCATGCCAACCGCCAGGGCGATACCAACCATGCACAGCCAGAGCCAGATGCCGCCGCGGCTGGCATCCGAGACATCCTGAGTATCCGGGATGCCGGGCTCCACGATATGCAGCACAACAGCGTACCAACCGGTATGCATGACACCCACGGCATTCATGGCCGGATACTCACGATCCGCCGGATAAACCAGAATCCGATGGCCAGCAGTAGCGCCAGTATGCCCAGCAACAGCCAACCTGAGGGGGTATGCCACAAACCATGCATGGCTTGTGGCTCCAGCCACTGCAAGCTTGCCAGCAGGACGAGCGGCAGCGCCCCCATGATCCAGGCCTGCAACACGCCCTGCGATGTCATGGCACGCAAACGCCGCTGCGTCCGCAACCGTGCCTCGACCGTATCGGCCAAGCCCTGCAAGGCATCCGCCAGATTGCCGCCGGACTGCGCCGCAATGCCCAGCACGGCCACGACCAGCGCCAGTTCCGGGGTCGGCACGCGCTGGTACAGATTCGCCAGCGCCTGCTCAAAACTCACGCCCATGCGTTGCTCGCGCAGCAGCAAGCCAAACTCCTGCCGTGTCGGCGGCTCGGTTTCCAGTACCACGGCGCGCAAGGCACCCGGCAGGCTGGCGCCGCCCCGCAAGGCCCAGGCCAGGCCCAACAGCAACTCCGGCAATTGCGCCGTCAATTGCCGTCTGCGCCGTTGCCAGCCCCAACGCAGCAGGCCACGCGGCAGGACCAGCAAAGCTGCGCTCAAACCGCCGCACACCCACCATGAACCTGTCCATGCATACGCCGCCAACCCGGCTGCCCATGCCGCCAGCAACGCCCCCAGCCAGAATCGTGACAAATCCATGGCCAGGAAAAAAGCATCCATCCGGTATCGCGCTCCAGCCGTGAACGCTGCACGGTAGTGGCGCAGCCAATCCGCCATGCCTTGTCGCAGCCCCAAAGCCAATGCGGCCGCTGCAACAGCGACTGCCACGATGATCCATCCCCGCATCATGGCACGGCTCCGCGGCCTCCGGCAGCTTCCTGCCAGGACAAGCGCTCGACGGCCTGCGCAGCCAGGGCCGGCAAGGCGTCAGCACCGTCGCCTGACCACGCAGCAACACGGTCCGGTCCACCAAAAGGGGTGGCATCGAAACTCAGGCCCTGGCTGCGCCAGGTCTCGAAAAACGTTGGCGCATTCTCACCATGCCGATGGCGGCCCAGACGCCTGTCGAACTGGAACAGCGGCAAGGTCTGCAGACACTGGCTTTCCACTCCGCACAACTCCGTGACCTCCGACACAACACGGCGTCCGTCCGGCAAACGCACCAACTGAACCAGCAAATCCACACTAGCAGCAATCTGTTCACGTACTGCGGCCAGCGGCAATGACATGCCTGCCATCAATACCATGGTCTCCAGCCGCGCCAGCGCATCACGCGGCGAGTTGGCGTGCAGCGTCGTCAAGGAACCTTCATGTCCGGTATTCATGGCCGCCAGCATGTCCAAGGCCTCGGGCCCCCGGCACTCGCCAACGATGATGCGGTCGGGCCGCATGCGCAAGGCATTGCGCACCAGTTCCCGAATCGTGATCGCGCCCTTACCTTCCTGGTTGGGCGGCCGCGCTTCAAGCACAACACGATGCGCATGCAACAGCCGCAGTTCTGCCGCATCCTCTATCGTGATTACCCGCTCGTGCGCTGCAATGCAGTGCGACAAAGCATTGAGCAAAGTGGTTTTCCCTGAGCCCGTTCCGCCCGATACGATGATATTGCGGCGCAAGCGCACACACTGCGCCAGAAACGATGCCATGGCGCCATCCAGCGCCCCCCATTGCGTCAGTTCCGGCAACCCGGGCCGATGCACGGGAAAACGCCGAATGGTCAGACTCGGTCCGCGCACGGCAACAGGGCGAATGACGGCATGAACCCGGGAGCCATCCGGCAGACGCGCGTCCGCCAGCGGCATATTTTCATCCAGCCTGCGCCCTACCGGCGCAACCATGCGTTCCATCACGGCCATCAAGGCGGCTTCGCTGCTGAACGCCGCCGGATGGCGCAGCAGACGGCCCTGGCGCTCGACATAAATTTCATTGTGGCCATTGACCATAATCTCGGTAATGCCCTCTTCCGCCAGCAAAGGCTGCAAGGGGCCATAGCCCAAGGCCTCATCCAGCACCCGTTCCAGCAGCGCCTGGCGGGCAGCCCCCTCGGCCGGCCAGCCCGCCTCGGACGCCCCTTCCTGCGCTGACAGGTCACCCGCCCTGCCGTTTCTGTCCAGCCAGGCGGAGAGTACTTCACGCGCCTGGCTGCGCAGAGCTGCATCGTTCATATCTTCGACATTGCGGCGCCGCAGATCCAGCTCCTGCAGCAGTACGGCATGCAAGCGACGAACCAGCAGGGTATCGGCTACCGGCCATCCCCCCGCCACATCGGCACCTGCTGTGTCTTGCCCATCCAGCAGGTTCGCCTCCCCGTCAGCCAATTGCGGCGAGCCCTGCCCTGGCTGCGCGGGCAGTGCCGCCAATCCAGTGACCGACAACGGATCTGCCTGGAAATCCGGGCCGGGCTCCAGACGGATGCGAGAGGCAGGAGGACGATCTGTCGGAGTCCCAGGATCAGCCCCCATCAGAGGCAACCGCGCAGCCAACCGCGCCGCACTGCCCTCTCCCGGCACGGTATCGTTTTTCGGAAGCAGGGGTGTCACCCGCCGCACCATCAGCCGGCAGGGGCCAATGACCACAATATCTTCGGGCTGCAGGGGGCCATAGCGCGCCACGCGGCGCTGATTGACCCAGGTGCCATGCCAGGAGCCCAGGTCTTCCAGCAACAAATCCCCGGCATGCGCACTCAGTCTGGCGTGCGTTCTGGCGATCCGCCAGGAGCGCAAACGCAAGCTGCATTGCTCGTCACGGCCGATCAATACCGGCAGTGCCAGCAAATGGCGCTCCACTGCTGCGCCTTCCTGCGTGATTTCGATTTCCACCATTGCTGGCTCACTCATCAAAGTCATAGACATTGCCTGCAGCGGCAGCGGCTGCCTCGGCCTCCCATTGCGACCCGGCACCGGCATAGGGATCCCAACGCCGACCTTCCGGCACATCCGGCAGGATGGGCACATTGATGGCAGGCCCATCCGGGAAGGCCGCTTCGACGGCCTGCCGGGCGGCATGTGCCCGGCGCTGCAGCCCCGGATCGTCCTGCGACACCACCACCGGCGTGACCAGAATCGCCAGCTCCGTCTCACGCTGCTGGAACCGCCGCGAGCCGAACAGCGCGCCGATAATGGGCAGGCTGCCCAAACCGGGCAACGCATCCCGGTCACGCAACTGCTCACGCGAGATAAAACCACCCAACACCAGGGTCTGCCCGGAACGCACGTTGAATTCCGTCGCGGCGCGCCGTGTCTTCATGGCAGGCCCGCCATTGGCCGACACGCTGGCGTCCACGGCGCTGACCTCTACTTCGATGCGCGAACGGACAGCGCCATTGCGCTCCACCCTGGGCGTAATGGCGAGAGAAACGCCATAGGGTTTGAAAATCGTGGTCGAGTTGCCATTGGCATCGACGGTCACGTAAGGCACCTCACCACCGGCCAGAAAACTCGCCGTTGCGCCGCTGCGCGCCAGCAGCTGAGGCTGCGCCAGCATGACGGCATCGCCCTGCTGGGCCAAGGCATGAATGCGCGACGCCAGCATGGCATTCAAGCCGAAATAGGATTGCGCCGAACGCACCGGCATGGGCAGGTCCAGCGGCAGCTCCGTCCCTGGCCGCGCAGCCAGGGCGGCACCGCTTGCCATATCCCACGCCACGCCACCGACGAACCCGCCCTGGGTACTGCCGTCCCAGCGTATGCCGTACTCCAGCAGCTCGGATCGCGGCACTTCAATGACCTGCACATCCAGCAGAACCATGCGGTCCCAGCCGACCTGCCCGGTAAAATCCAGCAAATCCGGATAGCGCTGCACCAAGGCGCTGATACGTTCCTGATCCGCGTCAGACAGGTCCTCGCCTTCGATCAGCATGCGATCCCCGACACGGCTGCTGCGAGCATTCGGAATGCGCGCCAGCAAAGCAGCAACTTCCTGCTGCATGCGCTGCGCCCCCGATACGCCCACTTCAATCTCATAGGCCTGGCGAACGCCGGCGCGGGTCCACACATGCAAGGTGGTCAGGCCCTGGCGGCGTGCGAATATCAGGACTTCCCGGCCATCCGCAGCGACCGCTTGAACCACGCCGCCGTCTCCGACCGCCACCCGGCCCAGATCCGGCACATCCAGCACATGCGTCTGTCCGGCCTCCAGGCGCAAGACGATGCGGGCGGCGCCGGTATCGCTGCCCGCTGCCACCACGGCACTCTGCACGCAGACCATGCCTAAACCTGCCAGCCGGTTGGCCAGCAGCAGCCAGCCGGCTGCTCTGCCCTGCTTTGCGTCACGATGCGGCTTCACTCCCATTCTCCCGTTTCCTGGGCATTGAGCGGTGGGACGTGCATGGTCTGGCGGTTGCCATAGAGCACCACCGGCTCGGGTGGCACCGGCGAGGGCGCCACGCCCAGTAATTGATCCAACGACACACTACGGCGCAACTGCCCTGCTCCACTGTCTCCCGTCGCCCGCAGGATCGCCACCATTTCCCCCTCCTGGCGGGCTGCCAGCAACAGCAAGGCATCCTCCTGGGAAACATCGAGCGTGACGGTTCGATACGCTCGGGCGCCGCCTTCGCTGCCCGGCACCCCCTCCATTTCCGCACCGGTAGCCAAAACCACGACATCCTGCAGCAATGAGGTCGTCGCCCGGCGTCCCTGTCTTGGCATGGCCACAAACAGGTCGATCCGGTCGCCCGGCTGAACCAGACCGGATTGCGTACTGGCCTGGGTAACCGTAATCGTCAAGGCGCGCCGTCCGGGCGCCAGGCGCTCGGACAAGCGCGCAGGCTGTGGTTCCGCCAGATGCATTTCCGTCAGGACTTCCCCGGCCAGCAAGCCCCAGCGCAGACGCTTGCCAGCCACCCGGGCGGCATCCCCCGCACGCAACCCATGGCTGCCCGCCCAATCGGCAGGCACGTGGCGCAAGGCCAGCTGTGTCAGATGCAGGCTCATGCCAGCATCCAGGCGCTGGCCGGCCACCAGCCGTTCCACCATGACGCCCTGCCCTGCCAGGCGCAGCGCTTCGGTCTGCTCATCGAGGTAACGCTGTGCCGCCCAAGCTGCACCAGCCGCTGCCGACAAGGCCAGCAGCCATACCCGTAGTGCGCGCCAGCGCTCCCACGCCGTCGCCACGCGGGCCGAGATTGTCAAAAATGGCGCGGAAAAATGGCTCATGGTTCAGTACGCTCGTCCAGGCGCCATACCGCCGTTCCCTGAGCGGACGACAAGATGGACAACTGCAAACGACGCCCATCCGGATGCCAGGCCGTCACCTGGGCGCGCGGATGGCCTGCCCCCGTGGCTGCCGCAGCCATTGCGCCCGCCACTGCCGTGTCCGGTGCAACGGCAGGCGCACCGCCATCCCCGATAGATACCCAGCCCTCGGCGGCCAGCTGGTACGTCCAGGCCTGCCAGACGGCCAAGGGCGATTCCTGATGCAGGGTCAGGCGCTGATTCACGTCATGGCCGGCATCCGTGTCTGCACTTTCCAGCAAAACATTTCCTGCCGCCCACACATTCGTGTCGATGGCCGCCGGTGCTGCCGGGAATGCCCCTGCCAAGCTCGGCACAGCACCATCGGTTTGCCCTTTGCGCCTGCCACACTCCTGCAGCGTCAATACCGACAGGCTGCCGGCTGTTCCGCCGCCTTCTGCCGCTGCCAGACCCAATACCCAGTGCCTGCCTGTTTCGTACCAATGCAAACGCAAGGTATCAGGCTCCAGCAGCAACGCCGGCCGCGTCTGCAAGGCCAGGGACAAACGCCGGGCCAGCGCCCCCGGGGCTTCGGCACTGGTAAAAAGTACGGCATCCAGCGGGCAGCCCTGCCAGCGAACCCCGTGCAAGACCTGTTGCCAGCGCACGCCAGCCGGCCATGGAAAATCAACAGGATTTCGCCTGCCCATTCCTCCCGCTCTTGTCGTCTCCTCGACCGTGACTACCCTGGGGGCCTGCAGCATGGCCTCCGGCAGATTGGCCGAGACATTCACTGGCAAGGCCAGCGCGGATGCCCCCAACCCGCCCAGTATCAGGCACAGGCTTGCCTGCCTCAGAAACGGCCTTGCCTGTGTTGCACTGCCGTGCCACGGCAAGCAGAAACGCCACCCGTGTCTCATTGCACGCTCCCGGCCTGCAGGCGTTCAGGCACGGCACCCGCCCAGGTCTCCAGCCAGGCAGCAACATCATGCCCGGGCCGCCAAGGCGCATCCACGCGACGCATCTGGCGATCCAGCTGCGCCGCGTGCTCCATAGTGCCCTGTGCGGCAGAGCGCCAGGCTTTGGTCGCCGCAGCAATACGCTGCTGGACCGCAGCATCCCCCGCTCCTCCTGCGCTGCCATTCCCCTTGCCACCCAGCAATACCAAAGCGGCAGGCAGCGTCATCGACATCGGCGCCACAGACAGCCCGGGGGGAGGCAGCGGCGCTGGCAAGCGGGTTTGTGCCGACCACAACCCGGCCTGCGCGCCGAAGTCATGGCGCAGGGCCCAGGCGTGCGTCTCAAGCCCTGCGACCTGCAATCGTTCCGGCACGGAAGTGGCAGGCGTCAATACCCCTGGCTCTTCCAGGCCATCAGCCCCTGCCTGCCCCTGCCCAATCGTCGCCACCGTTGCCGCCGCAGCAGGCATGCCGGCCGCCAGCTGGAACACCGTCCGCCTGGCTTCCAGCCCGGCCTGGGCTGACAGCCGCTGCATTTGTCCCAGCCACTCTCCGGCCTGCCAGAGCAACAACACCATTGCGCCCACAAGCAAGCACTCCAGCAAAGCCTGCCCCGCCTGCAAATGCAGGTCAGACCGGATACGGCAGCACTCTGGCAACGGCGTCATGGCTGCGCTCCCTGGTGCAATGCTGCGGCGTTCCCCGGCGCCAAACGCGCCTGCCAGTACGGCAGATAGAGATTGGCCGCCTCCAGTGCGACGCCATGCTTGCCGTGCGGTCTGACGTATTCCACTGCGGCGGCGCTCTGCACCTGCAGCCAGTCTTCTGCTTGCAACGCCTGGAAGCGCCAATCACCCGCCAACGCAACCCGGCTGGCAGCGTTCGCGGTCTGCAAGGTATGGGCTGGCACGGCCAGACCAATCGAAAATTGCAAGCGGCCTGCCTGAATGGCAACATCTGGCGTCAGCCCCCGGCTACGCAAGGCAAGCGGCGCCGCTGCCGCATAGGAAGTCGCCAGCGGATTGTCCTGCCTGCCCAGCAAGGGCCAATTCGTCTTGTCTTGCAACCAGCGCCAGAATGCTTCATCGCCGAAATGGCTGGGCGCCCCCTGCGTATGCATCGCCCCCGGCCGTGCGCCGGCCGGCGCGGCCCAGGCCCAGCCCATGGGATACGGACGGAAGTAGCAGCCTACCCAGCGATTACGGCGCAGCGCCTTGAATGACAAGGTATCCAGCGCCTGCCACCGTCCATCGGCATCCAGCGTGGTCGTGCCGCGACGGCGCAGCTCATGCCGCAAATGCGGGCAATAGGGTGATACCAGATAATGATTGCGCGCTGTCTCATTGCGCGGAGCCAGGAAAGGCGTATTGCGTATCTGCTGCGTCAGCCAGGCATGCCCTCCCTGCCCGACCTCTGCACGCTGGCTGCCGATCGCGCCCGGCAGGGTGTCGGCATACAGACTCAACCTCGCATGATCCCGCGCCAGGCTGCCCGCCAGGCCTGAGTAATCTCCGTGCAGATTCTGTTGCATGACCCAGGTCATGACAGCCTGGCGCGTCTCGGCGATGCGGGACAGCGTTTGCCCGCGCACTTGCTCAAGCACATCATGAATCAGGCTGTCGTGCCGCGCATAAGCGGCAGCCCAGCCCTCGCTCTGCGCGCCGGCAAGCAGCGTACCGGCTGCCCGGTAGGCGGTGCCATAGCGCGGCCCGAACAGGCTGGCGATCAGGAACGCCGGCGGATTCCCCCTGGCCTGCTGCTCCGCCTGGCGGCTGCCGAAATCCGCCCAGGCGGCCAGCGTTGCGACATGCCCCATGGCAATCTGATGCGCCAGCTGCGTGCGGCTGATCCAGGCCGCCAGATTCAGGCTGCGCGCCTGAGACAAGGCACCGCTATATGCCACCACATCTGCCACATGGGCCAGCCGTGTCCGGGCATTGGCCACCTGGCGCAGCCCATAGCCATGCGTCCAGGCCAGTGCCAGTACCGCCAGCAGCAGAACACCCAATGGCAAGGCCTGGCCACGGGACCGCCGATGTGCCGGCAGCAAGCGGGCCGGCAGCATTACTGCCCCGCCTGCCCGGCATTGCCGGTAAAGGATTTCAAGGAACGTGCGGCAGCTTGCGCCGCGGCGCTGTCAGCCGCCTGTTGCGCGGCAGCCGATTCGCTGGAGCCATCCTCGCCCGCCAGCTCCCGGGCCATGGCGGCAGTCTGTGAGCGGATGACTTGCCCGAACAACTGATAAACGGCAATGGCCGCCACCGCAACCAGCGCAACGATAATCACGTACTCGGTCATGGCCTGGCCGAGCTGCCTGAACTTGGGCATATCCATCCTCCTGTAGATGACAGGAGGATTCTGTTCCGACTCGAACCGCCAGCCTAGGCGGAGTTTCCGACTGGCGGTTCCTACCCATGCCGGCCCGGCGGCGGGCAGGCTGACCGGCGCTGCCAGCGCTCAGCCGGCAGAGATCAGATGACGCGGACTTCCAGGTCTGCCAGGCCGTCCACATGACCCAGCAGATGATCGCCACGCTCAACCCGGCCCACCCCTTCCGGCGTACCGGTGAAAATCAGGTCGCCGGCTTCCAGCGTGAAATAACGCGACAGAAAAGCAATGGTTTCAGCCGGCGTCCAGATGCGTTGCGACAGGTCACCCGATTGACGGCGCTGTCCGTTCACATCCAGCCAGATGGCCCCTTGCTCCAGATCGCCAACGACACTGCGACGGTGCAGCGAACCGACGGTAGCACTATGTTCGAACGTCTTGCCCAGCTCCCAGGGGCGGCCGACCTCCTTGGCCTGCGATTGCAGGTCGCGCCGCGTCATATCCAGGCCCAGGGCATATCCCCAGACATGGTCCAGCGCCTGTTCTGCGGGAATATCGCGCCCGCCGCGCCCCAGGGCCAGCACCAATTCGATTTCATGATCGACGTGACGGCTTTGCGGCGGATAAACCATTTCCCCCACGCTGCCCGCCGGAACCGCCAGCAAGGCGTCGCCAGGCTTACAGAAGAAGAAGGGATCCTCCCGGCCGGTGAAACCCATTTCACGGGCATGCGCCGCATAATTGCGGCCCACGCAGTAAATCCGGCGCACCGGGAAACGCCCCGCTTCCCCCACGACGGGCAAAGTCGGTACGGCCGGCGGCGCGATCACATAATCAACCATATTTTTTCTCCCAAAACACCTATTCTATTGAACCCGGTGCCGCGCCAGCAGTTGCGGTACCGGCAGTTGCGACAAGACACCCCATCAATCAGCTTACCCCAGCCTGGCAGCCTGTACCGCATGACGTATGCTGGCGGCGAAGGCCGGGTCGTCCAGGTAGCCGACATTGAGTCTTGTCCAAGGTTGCGGCATGCTCCGATCGACAAAGAAAATCGGCCCCGGCGCCAACACGACGCCTTGCTTCAAACAATGGGCCGTCAGCTGATTGGCGTCCTCCAGCATCGGAAAACGTGCCCATAGATACAGGCTTTGCTCCGGCCGGCAGAATACTTCCGCCCCCAGCCGGTCCAGGGTTTCCAGGCCGCGCCGGGTCGCCTGCCGCAAGCGCGTCTGCAATCGCTGCGCCTGACGCGGGAACTCGCCGCTGGTCAACAGGGCATCCAGCACTCTTTCCGCGTATTCCGAACCGGTGGTATGCACCAGCATTTTGATGTCCGCCAGTTCTTCGATACGTTCCTGGCTGCCAGCCAGATAACCGACCCGCAAAGCGGCGGAGACCGATTTGGAAAATGTGCCGACATAAAGCGTGTTGCGCAGCTGATCCAGCGCGGCCAAGCGCACCGCAGACGCCGGCTTGTAGTCAGCCATCGCATCGTTTTCCACGACCAGCACACCGTACTTGGCGGCAATGCGCAGAATCTGTTCTGCGCGCGCCCGTGAAATGTCCGAACCCGTAGGGTTGTGCGCCGTCGTCTGCACGAAAAACACTTTGGGACGATGCTGGCGCGCCAGATGTTCCAGCACGCCCAGATCCGGCCCATCCGGCTGGCGCGGCACGCCCAGCATGCGTGCGCCGTGCATCAGCAATTTGCCGAAAAGCGGGTAGTAGCCCGGGTCATCCACCAAGACCGGATCACCCGGCTTGAGATAGCGCCGGATGATGATGTCCAGTGCATGATTGGCGCCAAAGGTGGTCAACATCTGGCGTGGCGTGCACTGAATGCCGTGATCGGCCAGGCGTCTTGCCAGGCGCTGGCGCAGGCCCATATTGCCCAGCCGCGAGCCGTACCGGTACAAGGTCAGGCCTGCGTCACGGATGACCTGCCGGTGGTAGCGGTCCAGCCGCAGGCCGGACAGCCAGGCGACAGGCGGAAACCCTTCGCCCAGATGAGAGTGCCCAGGGTCGCGCACGAATTGCTGGCGCATCATCCAGATGGTGTCCAAGGCCCGGTCATAGGGCTGCAGATCATTGTCATCCCCTGTGGCCGGCACCCGCTC
Organism: Kerstersia similis; assembly: GCF_965139615.1. Classification (NCBI taxonomy): domain Bacteria; kingdom Pseudomonadati; phylum Pseudomonadota; class Betaproteobacteria; order Burkholderiales; family Alcaligenaceae; genus Kerstersia; species Kerstersia similis. The sequence continues at coordinate 66,237 of NZ_CBCSIQ010000008.1, read as the reverse complement.
GCACACAAAGAAACCTTTGCCGTGCCGGGCTTCTACCAAGCCTTGGGAGGCCAGCATTTCATAGGCGGTCACCACCGTATTTTTCGAATGCCCGTGCAGCTTCATCGACTGCCGCAGCGACGGTAGCCGATCGCCGGTTTTCAACAGCCCTTCGTGAATCTGGCGGGTGATTTCCGCAGCGATCTGCTCGGTCAGTGTCGGTTTTGCCATGGGGGTTTACCAAGGGTCTGGAAGTGGACTGTCTGCCCCCAACTGTACCTTTTTTATGGTGACAGTGACAGGTAGTATGAATTCCACAATTAACCAGGAAGAGACAAATGCCCCTCGATTCACGCCTGAAACACTTCCGCGACCTGAGCCCTGCCGCCCGCGTCGAGCATATCGCCCAACTCGTCGGCCTCTCGCCCCAGGACGCCGCCCTGCTGACTGAAGCCGGCGCGCTGCCCCTGGATATTGCCGACGGTATGATCGAAAACGTGCTGGGCAAATTTGAATTGCCCTATGCCATCGCTTCCAACTTCCAGATCAATGGACATGACGTCCTGGTTCCGCTGGTGGTAGAGGAACCCTCCATTGTTGCCGCGGCCTCCTTCATGGCGAAGCTGGCACGCCCAGGCGGGGGTTTCCTGACCTCCAGCAGCGCGCCCTTGATGCGAGCGCAAATCCAGCTGACCGGCATCCGCGATCCGCAAGGCGCGCGCCATTCACTGCTGCGCGTACGGGACGAGATCCTGGCGCTGGCCAACAGCCGCGATGCCCTGTTGCAGAAACTGGGCGGCGGCTGCCGGGATATCGAGATCCATACCTTCGACAGCAGCCCGGTCGGCCCCATGGTCGTTCTGCATCTGATTGTCGATGTGCGTGACGCCATGGGCGCCAACACCGTCAATACCATGGCCGAAGCCGTCGCCCCGCTGGTGGAAAAAACCACCGGCGGCAAAGTCCGCCTGCGTATTCTCTCCAACCTGGCCGATTTGCGTTTGGCCCGTGCCCAGGCCCGATTCGCACCCGAGGTGTTTGAAAACGAGCACTACCGTGGCACCGAGGTGATCGACGGCATCATCGAGGCATACACCTTCGCCGCCATCGACCCATATCGCGCCGCCACCCATAACAAGGGCATCATGAACGGCATCGACCCGCTGGTCGTCGCCACCGGCAACGACTGGCGTGCCATTGAAGCCGGCGCACACGCCTATGCTGCCCGCCAGGGCCATTATGGTTCGCTCACCACCTGGGAAAAGGACAACCAAGGCCATCTGGTCGGCACCATAGAAATGCCCATGGCGCTGGGGCTGGTGGGCGGCGCCACCAAAACGCACCCGCTGGCGCAGCTGTCGCTGCGTATCCTGGGCGTCACCAGCGCCCAGGCGCTTGCGGAAATCGCCGTGGCCGTGGGGCTGGCGCAGAACCTCGGCGCTTTGCGCGCGCTAGCCACCGAAGGCATTCAACGTGGCCACATGGCCTTGCACGCCCGCAATATCGCCATGCTGGCAGGCGCGACGGGCGAGGAAATCGGGCAGGTGGTCAATGCCATGGTGCAGGCCAGGGATGTACGGGCAGACCGCGCCAGCGTCCTGCTTGCCGAGCTGCGCGGGAAATGAGCATGTCCCAGGTACGCATTGTCGAAGTCGGCCCACGCGACGGCCTGCAGAACGAAACCCGCACCTTGCCGCCCGCGATCCGCGCCCAGCTGGTGCAACGGCTGGCACAGGCCGGCCTGCGCCATATCGAAGCCGGCGCATTCGTTTCGCCTCGCTGGGTTCCCCAGATGGCCGGCAGCGATGAAGTGCTGTGGTTGCTGCCGGCACTGCCTGGCGTGCGCTACAGCGCATTGGTACCCAATGAGCAGGGCATGCGCAGCGCCCTGGCCTGCGGCTATCAGGAAGTCGCCGTGTTCGCCGCGGCGTCGGAGACCTTTTCGCAACGCAATACCAATTGTTCGATAGACGAAAGCCTGACTCGTTTCGCGCCTGTCGCCGCCCTGGCCCGCGAACATGGCGTCCGGCTGCGCGGCTATATCTCCTGCGTGGTGGCGTGCCCCTATGAAGGGGCCACGGCTCCCGGGCAGGTAGCCGACCTTTGCCTGAAACTGCAGCAACTGGGCTGCGACGAAATCAGCCTGGGGGATACCACTGGCGCCGGTACGCCCCGCCAGATTCGCCAGCTGATTGCCGCCTGTGCCGCACAGGTGCCATCCGCCATGCTGGCCGGCCATTTCCACGATACCTACGGCATGGCCGTGGCGAATGTGCTGGCCGCCCTGGAAGCTGGCCTCACCATTTTCGATGCGTCGGTTTCCGGCCTGGGCGGTTGCCCGTATTCACCCGGCGCCAGCGGCAACCTGGCCACGGAGGACCTGGTGTACCTGCTTGAGGGGCTGGGCCTGCCCACCGGCATCGACCTGGAGCGCCTGATCGACGCTGGCGCCTGGATAGACACCGTGCTTGAACGCCAGACCGCCAGCCGGGTCGCCCGGGCCCGGCTGGCCGCGCGAGCCGCTTGCGCGACACGCCCCTGAAGGACGCCCCGCAGCACCGAAAGAGCGGCAGACCGGCCGGGCCGGCGCATTTAACAGGACAATAGTGCCCGCCAGAACCTGGCTGACACAGAAAAATTGGAGACACCGATCATGCAGACCCCACTTCCCCTTCCTTCCAGCGCCCCGCAGCCAGGCGCCCTGGGCGGCATCATCATCCTGGATCTGACCCGCGTCGTGGCCGGACCCTACTGCGCCATGATCCTGGCGGACATGGGTGCCACCGCCATCAAGATCGAGCATCCCAAGGACCCCGACCTGACGCGCGAATTCCCGCCCTTCCGCGAGCACGCCGATACTGCCGCCAGCGGTTTTTTTGCCCAGTACAACCGCAACAAGCTGGCTGTCAGCCTGGACCTCAAACACCCCGAAGGCAAGGCGCTGTTTCTCGATATGGTGGCCCAGGCCCATGTCGTGATCGAGAATTTCCGACCCGGCACCATGGAACGTCTGGGGCTGGGTTATGAGGTACTGAAAGCCCGCAACCCTGCCATCGTTTATGCCGCCATCAGCGGCTTCGGCCAAACCGGCCCGAACAGCCGCCGGCCGGCCTATGACAGCACCGCACAAGCGGCAGGCGGCCTGTGGTCGATGAACGGCCTGGAAGAAGAGCCCATGCGCGTCGGCACCGTGCTTGGCGACCTCTCCGCCGGCATGTTCGCAGCCATCGGCATCCTGGCGGCGCTGCGCCAGGCCGAACAAAGCGGCCAAGGCCAGATGGTGGATGTCTCGCAACAGGACTCCATCGTGGCGCTCACGGAAAATGCTGTCGTTACCTACACCGAAACCGGCAAGGTCACGCTACCCGCCGGCAATGGCCACCCGTTCGTCAAACCTTACGGGCGCTACCGCTGCAAGGACGGCTATGTCTTTTTCGGCGCCTATACCGATAAGTTCTGGCAGGAAGCCTGCCGCACCTTTGGCGACACCGAACTGGAACAGGATCCGGAAGTCGCCACCATGGCGCAGCGCTTCCAGCAGGACATCTACGAGCGCAAGGTTGATCCCGCCGTGCGACGCTGGTGCGGCCGCCACACCAAGGCCGAGCTGGAAGCCATGGCGGGCGACCGCTTTCCCCTGACCCCCATCAAGGGAATCGACGAAGTGGTCGCGGATCCGCATCTGCTTGCGCGCGACATGCTGGTTCCTGTGAATTACCAGAATGCGACCTTTTCGGTCTTTGGCAACCCCATCAAGCTGTCCGGAGGCACTCGCGAGCATGGCGCCAGCGCGCCGACCATCGCCCAGCACAACCCGTCGGTTTACCTCGACTGGCTGGGACTGACGCAAGCGCGTTATGACAGTCTGCGCCAGCAAGGCGTGCTTTGAAAACCCGCGCCCAGGAGAACCGTCATGGGATTGCTCAGCCCTGATATCACCCGCCACATCGGCGCCAGTCTGCCGCCCTTCCGCTTTGAGGTCAGCCGCAACGACATCCGCAAATATGCGATTGCCACGGGACAGCGCAACCCCCGGTTCCTGTCCGGCGACGAAGCACCGCTGCTGTTTTTATTCAGCGCCATGATTCCACTCACGCCGCTGGATCAGCTGCGGCCCGATGGCCATCACCCGGACAATCCCCTGATTCCGGCATTGCCGCTGAAACGCATCATGGCTGGCGGCAGCGAGTTCGAGGTGCTGGGCCGCATCCGGGGCGGCGAAACCCTGATTGTCCGGCAGCGGATCCTGGACATCCATGAGAAATCCGGCGCCAGCGGGCCGCTGATTTTCCTGGTGCTGGAAAACCGTTTTGAACGCGAGGACGGCTCGCCTGTAGTGATAGAAAAACTCACGAGGATCGCAAGATGAACGCTTTTTCCCTGGCTAGCGCCACACCGGGACAAACGCTGCCGCCCCGCGACTACCGCGTCGGCACCGTGCAGCTGTTCCTTTATAACGCCGCCATCTGGAATGCCCACCGCATCCATTACGACGCTCCCTACGCGCTGGAGACCGAACAGCATCCAGCCCTGGTCGTCGATGGCCCCTTGCAGGGCGACTGGCTCACGCAACTGATCTATGAGGTCATGGGTAGCGACGATGAGCTGATTGCCTTTGACTACCAGAACCGCCTGGCCGCCTACCTGGACGAAGTGCTGACCTGCAGCGGTAGCGTCACCCGGGTCGAGCACGACCGGGTCACGTTTGCCTTGCAGGTCAGCCGTGCGGATGGCCGCGCCACCACGATTGCCCACGCCACGGTGCGCCGCGCGCCCCGTTCCCCCAACCCCTGACTGCGCCAGGAGACGCCACACCCAGACCCATGTAGTCCGTGTCTCATACCGAAAAAAACAGATGGAGAAGACAAGGTGCAATATTCCACAACCCACCATGCCCCGCCGCTCGCGCTGCGCAGCGGCCTGGCCTCAGAACAAACCTACAACCTGTTTGAAGTCTGGGGCGATACGATTGATGCGCGCCACCTCGCCAGCGCCATCGCCATCGGTGCCGCAATCAGCCTGGGCGCCTACGTCCTGACACGCTGGGCCCTGCATCTCATCATTGACGATGCGCATATGGTCCACGCCTATTCGATGCTGGGCGGGATCATCGGCTGCCTGGCTGGCGGCGTCGTCAGTGCCATGTTGTTCAAACCCAAGCGTACTGTCGTCGAAGAACTGGTCGATGAGCAGTTCCGCCAGGCCGTGCTGGCCGATCTGGTCAAGCAATACGGCCATATCGGGCATATCGAAGACCTCTCGCCCGAAGTGGCCGACGAACTGCGCGAACTGGGCCTGTATGACATGTTCGCCCAGGCGCACACCGAACATCGGGAACCGCAGGCACCGCACGGACAGCCGTTCGCTGACACCAATGCGCCTGCTGGCGCCAAGAGGGGCTGAACATGGATCCGCTATTTGCCGAAATCCTCAATGCGCTGGCCTTTGGCCTGCTGGGTGCCGTGCTGTTTTCCGCCATCGGCCTGGTCTCCGGCACCGATGAAACCACCACCCTGGCACCACTGACCATGCTGGTCGTGCTGCTGGGTGCGCCACCCGCGTCCATTCTCAGTTTCTTCATTGCCGGCGCGGTTGCCAAGCACATGACCCACGCCGTCCCGACAGCACTGCTGGGCATTCCCGGCGACACCTCGGCCGTGGCGCTGATCGGTGACGCCAACCAGTTGCGCCGCCTGGGGGTCCCGCATATTGCCCTGCGCAAAATGCTGTCTGGCGGTGCGCTCTCCGCATTGATCGCCGTCCCTGTTTCCATCGCCTTCGCCGTGGTCCTGGCCCCGTTCGGGGAAGCAATCAAACAGTTTGCTCCCTGGGTCTTCCTGTGCGCTGCCTTGCTGATCGCATTTTTCTCAGCAGGCCGCTGGGCTGCCATGCTGGCGCTCGTACCATTCGTCTTGCTGATCGTCGCCCTGCAGAATCTCACGCTCAAATACGGCGTCAAACTGTCCGTCAGCTACTTCCTTGGCATCGCCGTGGCGCCGCTCATCGCCTCGCTGTTCACCCTGCTATCCCCCCAGGCGCGGGAAAACATGCGGCGCAGTGAGTTCCGGGTGTTTTCACTGGCCCCGGACATGAAGGCCTGGAAAGGCTACTTTCCCAATCCCCTGAAAATCATGAGCCGCCGCCAAACCCGGGTCACTGCCGCTGCAGCAACGATATCCAGCGCAACCTTCGTGTTCAGCCCCGTTGCCATGGCCGTCGTCCTGGGTGAAATCATTGGTGGCCGCATCAAGCATGCCTATGAACGCGTCACGACCGTCATCACCGCACGCAACGGCATCTCCGAATCCACCTATATTGCTGAAGCGCTGATCCCCCTGATCGCCTTCGGCCTGCCGCTCAGCCCGGTGGCGGCCGGCCCTGCCGCGCCCTTGTTCAATGCCCCGCCGCGCTTTTCCGTCGATGCCGGCTCCGGAGAAATCCACAACCTCCACAATCTGCTCAGCATTTCCGAATTCTTCGGTTTCACGCTGATGGCTGTCATCGTGGCCTTGCTCGTGGCCTACCCCTTCGCCATGAACTACGCCCACCGGGCGGCGACCTTCGTCGCACGCAAGGTCAGCCACGAAGCCGTGATTGCAACCTTTATTGGGTTGGTTCTGGTGATAGGCATTTGGGAGGGTGGCCTGCTGGGGTTGCTGGTCATTCTGTCGGTCGGCATGCTGGGAGGCTTTCTGGAACGCATCGTCAGCTTCAATATCGGCGTGCAATTCATGGGCTACTACACCGCCGTGCTTTCCGTGCCGGCCATTCTGGCCACTTTCGCCTGAGTCGCAAGCTCCGCCCCGCATGCAGACATGCCGGGCGGAGTTTTGATCCCAGTTCCTGGCGTCAGGGCGCCATTGCCAGACGCCGGGCCGCCTCGACGACGGACGCCCGCCGCCGCGCGTGTTCCGCAGCATCGTCGCCGCCCGTGAACATACGCGCCAACTGCGGTACCGCCGACCACCATCCTGCCAAAGACAGAATCAGAAAGGCCAGGTGATCTGGCGCCAGCGCGCTGGTCAGCGCACCGTGCCGCTGCCCAGCGGCGATCGCCTCGATCTTGTAGCCATAGTGTTCACGCCGCAGTGCCTCATCCGGTACGGCCCCGTCAAAAACCAGGCCTTCCCACCGCATCAGCCGGCTCAGTTCAGGATGCTCCCGGTGGTAGTCATACGCCCGGCCTGCGTATTCACCCACATCCTGCACGGAGAACGAGGCAAGCGGCAATGCCTGCGCTACGCGGGCCAATTCGTTGCGCAGCACGGCGCTGAACAATTCATGCTTGCCGCCAAAATAGTTGTAAACGCGTTCCTTGTTGACCCCCGCCAGCTTGGCGATCTTCTCGACCGTGGTGCCATCGGGCCCGAAGCGGGAAAACTCCGCCACGGCAGCTTCCAGAATCTTGCGTTTCGTCCCTTCCGTATCCCAGGCCATCGTCCCTATCCTGTCATTGCATGTCCCGACTTGGGCCGGTGTGTGCACGCTTGTGTTCGCGGGAGCATCATACTAGAATCAACTCCAACGTTTTAGTTGGATAACTAACTGATGGATCACTTGATGATCGCTTGATCACCGATCCGATCCCCTGATCGCAAGGCCTGCACGGACGCTGATACGATGACATTCCCCATGCTGAATTACGGGTATGCTCCTGGCATTTCCCTGGCCATCACCCAACATTTTGGCCATTTCGACGTCCCCGCCAGACGCCGCAGAAAGCTTTTGGACACGGCAGGCCCGGCGGCAGGTGCACGCCGTCATCTTCAATCGCAAGGTTACCGTGCCGGACATGGTGTTTCATGAATAAGCAGGAATCGAGCCCTATGCCTCAACGTTCCGGTACACATGCTCCCAGCGGGACGGACCGCCTATCGGCTGAAACACAAGACACTTACGATGCCTCTACCGGAGGCGTTATTTTGCTGCTGGTCGTCGTCGCGTTATTCGTCTTGACGCAGCTCTACCTGGCGATTCCTCTATTTTCCTACGTCGGACAAGACTTCCATGCGGCAGAAGCGGCGGTTTCCCTCGCGCTGGCCACAAGTTTCAGTCTGTCCTACGCAGGCGGCTTCCTTGTCTGGGGGCCGGTGTCGGATCAATACGGCAGGCGGCCGGTCATGCTGGCTGGCCTGCTTGTGCTGGCACTTGCAACATGCGCCAGTGCCTTCGCACCTAGCTTGCCCTGGCTGGCGGGCCTGCGCGTCGTTCAAGGATTGGCCGCTGCCTGCTTTGCACCAATCGCCCTGGCCTGGCTGGCCGAAGCCATGCCGCCACAGCGACGCGCCATGGCGATCGGCGCCATGTCCACCGCCTTTCTCGTCGCCGGTATTTTCGGACAGGTCCTGGCGGCCTGGGTCGCATTGCACTGGAATTGGAACTGGGTATTCCTGACAACCGGCATCTGCCTGGCAATCTCGGTGCCGCTGGTCGCCAGAATGGTTCAAGACCCACCTCGCTCCCAGATTTCCGGCCATCTCGGGCATCGCTTTGTCGCGCTGGGAAGCGTCGCCATGAAACCGGCGGCCCTGTTGCTGTCGCTGGCGAATATCACGCTGCTGCTTTCCTTCGTGGCGATGTACACGGCCCTGGGCCCGCAACTGAGCCTGCTGGGCCTGGATGCAGGCAAAGTCATCATGCTGCGCCTGATCGGGCTGCCCGGCATGTTCGCGGCCTTGTTGATCGGGCCCTTGGCAGCACGCCTGGGCATGCGCGGCCTTGCCGTTGCCGGCTTCCTGCTGGCCGCAGCCGGCCTGACGCTGGAAGCCGTGCTATCCCATTCCCTGAGCGGCATTGCCATCGGCAGCCTGATTTTCGTCACCGGCGTGGCGCTGGCCGTCCCCGCCATGATCACGCAATTCGGCCTACTGGCGGCGCCCAACCGCGCCGCAGGCATGGCAATCAATGGTTTCGTGCTGTTTGTCGGCGCCAGCATCGGGCCGCTGATCGCCGCCCATATTCCCGACTTTCCCTGGCTGCTGGGAGGGCTGGCCGCAGCGATGGCACTGGCTGCGTTCAGCGTCGCAGGCAGTGCTGCCGGCACCTCGAAACCCCGTGGCACCTAGCCCCTGGCTCTCGGCCAGACAAAAAAAGCCAGTGCTGGCCCAGAGCCTGCACTGGCTTTTTCCTGACCTGAGCCGCCATCCCGGGATGGCGCTCAAGCGCTCACGTACCGGGCATCAGCCCTTGGCCGTTTCCTGATAGCGGCGCACGCTGTCTTCGATTTCCTTGCGGGCGGCATCCGCACCTTCCCAGCCTTGCACCTTGACCCACTTGCCCTTCTCCAGGTCTTTGTAGTGCTCGAAGAAATGCTTGATGCGGGCCAGATCTTCTTCCGGCAGGTCTTCCGGCTTTTCGATATGGCGGTACGGCGGATACAGCTTGGTGACCGGCACGGCCAGCAGCTTGGCGTCACCACCACTTTCGTCATCCATCTTCAGCACGCCAATGGCGCGGCAACGCACCACCGAGCCAATCTGCACCGGGAAAGGCGTGATCACCAGGACATCCGCAGGGTCGCCATCCTCCGACAGCGTCTGGGGGATGTACCCGTAGTTGCAGGGATAGTGCATGGCCGCCAGCATGAAGCGGTCCACAAACACGGCACCCGATTCCTTATCGACTTCATACTTGACCGGATCGGCATTGGCCGGGATTTCGATGATGACATTGAAGTCTTCCGGCAGGTTCTTGCCGGCGGCGACACGATCTAAGCTCATTGACCAACCTTGTTTATCAGTAGGAATTGAAAAAATCAGGAATGCTTCTCTTGCTGCGGCGACGCGGCAGCCTTGTCCTGCGCATCGGCGACAGCGGCGCCGTCTGCATCCTGAACAGGATAGGGCAAGGGCGCACTGTCAAAATACTCGTCAAACTCGTCATGCCCGGCCACAGCATCGGCAGGCGGTGCATCAGCCGGTGCCGAATCACGCAGCGCCGCCCGCGCTTCGGCGCTGACATCCGCCACGACTGCGCTGGCGGCCTCGACGGGCGGCACGACCATCGCATCGGCTTCCAGCTCATCAGGCAGGTCAAGCCCCGGCACCGTCACGGCATCGGCTTCGATTTCATCGAGCACGACAGCGACCGGAGCAGCGGCGGCGACCGCAGGATAACGCCCGAGGGAGCCGAACGAATCATCCGCATCGCGAATCTTGGGGTCCGCCTGCGTTTCCGCTGGCGGCAGGAAAGATTTCCGCTGCAGTTCCGGCAGTCGGCCCAGATGCGCCTTGCTGGCCAGACGCCAATGACGCAAGGCCTCATCGTTCTTGCCCAGGCGATCATACAAGCTGCCCAGCAGAACATGAGTACGCGGATCGTTCTTCAGTTGCACACTGCGTACCAGGTAACGCTCGGCCGGCCCCCACAGCTGGCCCTCCAGGCACAGGGTACCCAGCGCACGCAGCAGCTCAGGCTGATCGGCATTGCGCTGCAGCCATTTTTCCGCTTTTTCCAGGCGGCGCGGCACCTGATCGGCGTCGCACTGGGCGTAGGCTTCAATCAAGCGCGCATCGAAACTGTCGTTGATGGCCGCTTCCAGAATCTTGCCGGCGTCATCAGGGTGTCCGGCCTCATCGAAACAGTAAGCACCCGCCAAGGCCACTTCAGGCAGCAAGCGCTCATCAGACTTGAGATCCTTCCAGACCTTGCGCCACTCTTCGCCCTGGGCCCCACGCAAGCGGGCTGCTGCCGTCGTACCCAGAATCGTGCGCGCTTCTGCTTCATCCAGCACACCGCGCCGAGACAACGCGCGCGCCAGGGCAAAAGACTCCTCGTTATGCCCCAGCGCATGATGCGCGCGCAGAAACAAGCGTTGCGCATGCAGATGGCGCGACGCAGTTTCCTGCAGCGGCGCCAGGCGCGCCAGCGCTTCCGCCGGCTTGCCTTGATTGAGCTGCATATCGGCGCCAACCAGCATCACGGCCTGCGCCAGGGAATCATCCCCGGCAGCTTGCTCGCTGGCCGAAGCAAGCAAGCTATCACGGCGCTCGAACTCTCCCAATGCATCGGCGGCACGTGCGGCGGACAAGGCCGCCAGCACCTTGCGGCGTTGGGGACGAGCTTGATCCAGCAGCGCCGTCAGCGACTTTTCAGCCTGCGCATAACGCCCTTCCAGCAAGGTAATCCAGCCCTGCTCCAGCAATTCCATATCGCGCTTTTGCACACGGCGCTGACGCCAGCCCCGCAAGCGTTCCGGAATGGCCAGTGCCCAGGAAATCAGGCGCAGCAGAATATAGAGCAGCACAAAAGCCAGCAATACCACGGCCACTGCACGCGCCAGGGTCAGCTGCACCCGCCACTCGGGCAGGAGGATCAGCACATCGCCCTCATAGCGCCGCAGCAACACCGCGACAGTCACGGCCAATACCAGCAACAGCAGAGTTTTAAACCAGGTGGCCATTGCGTCACTCCTCCTGCAGGCCAGCCGCGTTACGCGTCTCCGCCCGCAGGCTTTCCAGCGCAGCCAGGCTGGCATCCAGACTGGGCAGCGGCTGGGCCACATTGGTTGCCAGCAGCTCATCCAGGCTACGCAAGGCAGCCACGGCATCCGGGGAACGCCCGTCGTAGAAATCCGACACGATGCCGCGCACGGCCTCGATCTCACCCTTCCAGACATCGGCCTGGCGCATCATCAACGCCAGCTGTGCCGTCAACAGGCGGGTACGCACACCATTGCGCAGGTAAGCGCCCTGTTCCGGCGACAAACGGAGCGCGTCCGGATTGCCGACTCGCTGGACACTGACGAAACCGCGCAGTTCCTGACCGACCGCGTCAGTCACATCACCTGCCCAATCGCTGACCGCAGCCTGCCAGCGTGTCCACCAGGCCGCATCTGCAGGCAAGGCGGCGCGGTCGCTATGACGTGCGACCGGCGCTGCTTCCTCATTGGCCTGCAAGGGACGGGGTGCGGCTTCGTCCGGTACCATCAGCGGCGCGGTTGCCAGCAAGGCCTGCAAACGATGCAGACGCGCGGCAATGGCGGTGACATCGACCACCGGTACGGCGCGCAAACGCTCCAGATCCGTATCCAGCGCCGCCTTCAGCGCCTGGAAACGCGGCCGGTCGGTATCCGCCAGTCGGGCGCTGGCCGTTTCCAAGGCCACAACCGCATTGCTGACGCTACCTGCCAGGCGCAACTGCTGGTCCGCGATTTCAAGCGCACGGGCCACATCATCCAACAGGTAATGATCATCCGTGCCGTTGTTGAAGCGCTGCCAGGCCTGCTCCAACGCCAGGTACTGGCTGCGGGCTTCTTGCAGGGCAGCATCATTGGCGCGCACCTTGGCATCCTGCGTCCGCGCCAGGGCCAGGGCTTCCTGAGCGTCGCGGCGGGTGCCCGCCAGCTCACGCTCCAGGTTCTCCAGCCGGGTCGCCACTTCACGGCCGGCGCTATCAAAATCCTGACTTTGCTGCCATGCGCCATACCCCAGTGCCAGCACCACCAGCACCAGAATCAAGGCCAGCAGCCATCCCAGCGAAAAGCCGCTGCGCTTGCCACGGCCCGGCTCGTTCGCATGGCCCTTGCCACCCTCGGCAGGCGGCGGCCCGCCGGCAGCACGCCCTTTATTGGCGGCCTCCGCCGCAGCAGCAGCTTTGCCACTGCCCGTCTCTGCCTTGCCAGACGTCGGCCCGGCCTTGCCGGCCTCCGTGGCCGGCGCGACAGATGCCACAACCGCGTCTGCCTGCGCAGCAGATGAGTCCGCTGCGCGCTTTTCCGGTACAGAGGGCTGCGTCACCGACGCATCATGGTTGATTGTTTCTTTAGTCATGGTGCGATTGTAATCCCAGAGCCAGCTGCTACCGACGTCAGCGCATCGTCGGTTCTTTCGCAGGATCAGTCCAATTCTGTGCGTAGCGCCAAAAAAGCTCGCTGGATCATGGCGTCGAGCGGCAAACAGATTTTTACCATTGCCTGCGGGACGGCGCCAGTCGCTTCACGAGTAAGCATGGCTGCCAATCGCTCATGGGTCACGATATGCGCGCTGCTGCGCCACCATGGCAAGAGGCCTGCCAGCTGCACCTGCGCCCGGACAGCGGCCAGGCCCTCGCCGCTGGTGGACAGCCAGAACGCTTTTTGCCCACGAGCGGCTGCCAAGCGCATGAAATCACGCTGCGCCTCGCTCCAGGGTGCCGGCTCGCGCCGATAGGCCGCATAACTCTGCACCTGCGCCCCCCGCTCCCGCAAACGCTCAGCCAACCAGTCACGCCCCTGCCCGGCGCGCACCAGCAAGACACGCTGCGGCTGCAGGCCCTGGGCATCCATAGCTGCCAATAAATGTTCGGAATCGTGGCTGGGCGCATCAACCGCTGGCGCGATGCGCCAAGAGGCTGGCGCTGCCGGCCCGGCCATCGGCTCATCCCAGGCCGCCGCCGTTGCCGGCCCTACCGCTGCCGCCCAGACGCCCTCAGGCCAGCTATGTCGCCCTTGGGCGGCACACAAACGCCGGAACGCGCGTACGGCCGCGCCGCTCACGAACACCAGCAAATCAAAATCGGCGAGGTCAGGTACCGCCATGTCGCCAACGGCCGTATCCACTATCGCCAATGCAGGCAGGATCGCAAGCTCAAACCCCTGCCCGGCCAAACCGCAGGCCAAGGCTTCATTGCGGCCCTGTGGTCGGGTCAACACGGCCAGCGGCGCCTGCGCGTCCACAGTGCCGGCCACCGGAAACGACTTAGCCGGCATTATCCTGGCTGGCGGCTTGCGCCTCCGCCAGCAGTTCCCGCGCACCGTCGGCAATCAAGGCCTGAGCTGCGCGTTGCCCCAGCAATACCGGATCCTCCTGCGGCCCGGAGACATCTGTTCGGCACAGACGCTTGCCATCAATGCTGGCAACCAGCGCCCGTAACCGGATCTGGCCGCCATGCTGTTCCGCATAAGCGCCCAAAGGCACCTGGCACGACCCTCCCAGCACCGCGGAAACCGTGCGTTCCGCCTGCGCCAGACGCCAGCTTTCCAAACAATTGAGCGGCGCCAGCTGGGCCGCCAATTCCGTGCGCCCGGCCAGTATTTCAATACCCAGGGCGCCCTGTCCGACGGCCGGCAAGGACACATCAGGCGACAGCACATCACGAATCCGGTCGGCCAAGCCCAGCCGTCGCAGTCCGACGGCAGCCAGGATGATGGCGTCATATTCGCCGCGATCCAATTTCGCCAGCCGGGTATCCAGGTTGCCACGCAAGGGACGGACATCCAGCGACGGATATGCAGCCAATAACTGTGCGGCACGGCGCAGGCTGGATGTACCGACGACTGCGCCTGCCGGCATTTCCGCCAGGCTGCCGTAGCGGCTGGACACCAGGGCATCCTGCGCCGCCGCCCGCGGCAAAATGGCCGTCAGGCTGAATTCGGCCGGCATGAGTACCGGCACATCCTTGAGCGAATGCACGGCCAGATCGGCCCGGCCATCGAGCAAGGCGTTTTCCAGCTCCTTGACGAACAGGCCCTTGCCACCGATCTTGGACAGACTGCGATCCAGAATGCGGTCGCCCTGCGTCGTCATTTCCAGCAATTCAATGCGGCATGCGGGATACTGCGATTGCAGCAGATCCCGCACATGATGCGCCTGCCACAAAGCCAGCCGGCTGACCCGCGTTGCAATGACCAGCCGATCCGGAGATGAAACCAGCGCCATCTCAGAGCAGAGACTTGAGGATGATGGCTGCAACGACACCGATGATGGCCAGAATGCCCAGGCCGCCCAGCAGGCTCAGGCCCGAATCCGTCGATTTCTCTTTCTTGGTAATACCCATTTTCAACTCCCGTTGTTTCCAGGCTTCGCGCCTGTACGCTCCCGGTTGCCTATGCCTCCGGCTTGCCCATCGGCGCAGCAGGTCCGCGGGTCATTTGAGCATGATGCCCCGGCACACAGCTTGATCCATGACAAAACAGGCACTGGCGGCAAACTCAATCATACGCTGCCCGGCCCTTTCAGTACAAAGCCGCCGCCGAACCACTGTCCAGCCTTGACCATCATTGCGCCCGAAAAAAAAGAAGGCTGGATTGCTCCAGCCTTCTTGACGCCTGCCCTGGCAGCCGGCCCACAGCCAGCCCGCCCAGGCATGCCAACAGGCCGGCAGCAAGGCCGGCCCACTGTCGTTTTTACAGCACTGCCTTCAGCAGCTTGCCCATTTCCGACGGGTTGCGGGTCGTGCGGATGCCGCAGGCTTCCATCACTTCCAGCTTGGCGTCGGCGGTATCTGCACCACCGGAGATCAGCGCGCCGGCGTGGCCCATGCGCTTTCCGGGAGGCGCCGTGACGCCGGCGATGAAGCCGACGACCGGCTTCTTCATGTTGTCCTTGGCCCAACGCGCGGCTTCGACTTCGTCCGGACCGCCGATTTCACCGATCATGATGACGGCATCGGTATCGGGATCATCGTTGAACAGCTTCAGGACGTCGATGTGCTTCAGGCCATTGATGGGATCACCACCGATACCGACGGCGCTGGATTGGCCCAGGCCCAGTTCGGTGACTTGCGCCACGGCTTCATAGGTCAGGGTGCCGGAGCGGCTGACCACGCCGATGCGACCCTTGCGGTGGATGTGACCGGGCATGATGCCGATCTTGATTTCATCCGGGGTGATCAGGCCGGGGCAGTTGGGGCCCAGCAGCAGCGTCTTCTTGCCACCGGCGGCTTCCTTGGCCTTCATGCGGTTGCGCACTTCCAGCATGTCGCGGACGGGGATGCCTTCGGTGATGCAGACCACCAGGTCCAGGTCGGCTTCAACCGCTTCCCAGATGGCAGCAGCAGCGCCTGCGGGCGGCACGTAGATCACGGACACTTCTGCGCCGGTTTCGGCCTTGGCGTCCTTGACGGTGGCGAAAATGGGCACGCCTTCGAAATCTTCACCGGCGCGCTTGGGGTTCACGCCAGCAACGAAAGCTTCTTTGCCATTGGCGTATTCGCGGCAGGCACGGGTATGGAACTGACCGGTCTTGCCGGTGATGCCCTGGGTGATGACTTTGGTGTCTTTATTGATCAGGATGGACATTTTCTTGAAATCCTCGGCAATAGGGTTCAGGCAGCAGCAGCGACAACCTTGGTGGCCGCTTCGGCCATGGTGTCAGCGCTGATGATGGGCAGGCCGGATTCAGCCAGCAGCTTCTTGCCAAGTTCTTCGTTGGTGCCCTTCATGCGGACGACCAGCGGCACGCTCAGGTTCACGGCCTTGCAAGCGGTGATGACGCCTTCGGCGATCACGTCGCAGCGCATGATGCCGCCGAAGATGTTGACCAGAATGGCCTTCACATCCTTGTTCTTCAGCATGATCTTGAAGGCTTCGGTCACTTTCTCAGCCGTGGCGCCACCGCCGACGTCCAGGAAGTTGGCCGGTTCGCCGCCGAACAGCTTGATGGTGTCCATGGTTGCCATGGCCAGGCCGGCGCCATTCACCAGGCAGCCGATGTTGCCGTCGAGCTGAATGTAGGCCAGATCGAACTTGCTGGCTTCGATTTCAGCCGGATCTTCTTCGTCCAGGTCGCGGTATTCCACGATTTCCGGGTGACGGAACAGGGCGTTGGAATCGAAGTTGAACTTGGCGTCCAGGGCGATGATATTGCCCTTGCTGTCGCGGTTCAGCGGGTTGATTTCAACCAGCGACGCGTCGGTTTCCATGTAGCACTGGTACAGCTTCTTGAACACATCGACAGCTTGCTTGGCGGACTCGCCTTCCAGGCCGATGGCGGCGGCGATCTTCGCTGCCTGCTCGTCGGTCAGGCCGGCCAGCGGGTCGATGTATTCGGTAACGATCTTTTCGGGAGTGGAATGCGCCACTTCCTCGATGTCCATGCCGCCTTCGCTCGAAGCGATGAAGGCCACTTTCTGCGTACCACGGTCAGTCACGACGGAAACGTAGTATTCCTTCTGGATATCGGCGCCGTCCTCGATGTACAGGCGGTTGACCTTTTGGCCTTCCGGGCCGGTCTGGTGCGTGACCAGCTGCATGCCCAGAATCTGCGATGCCAGTTGACGAACTTCGCCCAGCGAACGGGCCAGCTTGACGCCGCCGCCCTTGCCGCGGCCACCGGCGTGGATCTGGGCCTTCACGACCCAGACCGGGCCGCCCAGCTTTTCGGCTGCAGCAACAGCCTCGTCAACCGAGAAAGCCGGAATGCCGCGGGGCACGGGCACGCCGAACTTTTTGAGCAGTTCCTTGCCTTGATACTCGTGGATTTTCATGTGATACCTGTCAGGTCTTATGAGAGTCAGTGGAATCCTACCCAGCCGCCTGCGTGCGAATACCAGGCGTCAGGGACCATTCTTGCATCATGCCGCGATCCGGCAGAAACAGAAAAGCCGATGGTCACGCTCCGGGTCGCTGCGTCGTCGCAGGCCTGGCGTCCATCGGCTTCTATGCGCGTCCGGGGCAGCCCGCTTCCTGCTGCCATTGAAAGACAATACCCCGCTCGTGCCGAAGGCGACGAACAAAGGACTACTGTTTCAAATCTGGCGTGAAGCATACCGCGCACGTTTCAGACGATCCGCATGGTGAAAAACCAACAAAGTATAGCCCAGCCCTGGAAACTATTCAGAGCTGCCCGACACCCATAAGGGGAAACCCCTATTTTCTCGCCCATACGGACTTGACCCATCTGCGTGGAACACCCGGCGACGCCGCCACTATGGATCAAAACAGCAAGGCACAAAAAAGAAAAAGCCCTCCTGTGCAGGAGGGCTTTTCTGCCGCAACGCCCGATGATGAAATCGGGCAATGCCGCCGGTGACGCTTAGGCCAGTTCAGGCTGAATGCGAACCTTGATGTCCACGACAACGTCGGTGTGCAGAGCGATCTGCACTTCGAATTCGCCGATGCTCTTGAGCGGGCCGTTGGGCAGACACACTTGAGCCTTTTCGATGCCAGCAAAACCAGCTGCAACCAGGGCGCCAGCGATGTCGGCGTTGGTCACGGAACCGAACAGGCGGCCATCGACGCCAGCCTTTTGCGAGATCAGTGCTTCCTGACCGTTCAGGCGCTCGCCCAGTGCTTGGGCAGCGGCCAGCTTTTCGGCCTGGATCTTTTCCAGTTCAGCGCGGCGGGCTTCGAATTCCTTCAAAGCAGCGTCGGTAGCGCGGCGGGCGATCTTCTGGGGGATCAGGTAGTTGCGCGCATAGCCGTTGCGGACACGCACGACGTCACCCAGGTTGCCCAGGTTCGCGACTTTTTCGAGCAGAATAACTTGCATGACAGTAAGCCCCCGGGATTAGTTGTGGTTGTCGGTGTACGGCAACAGGGCCAGGAAGCGCGCACGCTTGATGGCGGTGTCCAGCTGGCGCTGATAGTGCGCCTTGGTGCCGGTCAGGCGGGCCGGGATGATCTTGCCGTTTTCCTGGATGAAGTCACGCAGCGTGTCCAGATCCTTGTAGTCGATCTGATCGACGCCAGCCACGGTGAAGCGGCAGAACTTGCGGCGCTTGAACAGAGGATTCTGTTGCGTGAACTTGCGCTTTTCCTTGCGTTTACCAAAGTGAGCCATAGTAAGTCTCTTTCAATTTCGTTGCCGGCCTGAACCGGCGGATATCGTATATGCGTTTATCTGTCAGGCAGTCAGTACTGTTTCCGTCACCAGCAGCCGCTGCACCCGCTGCAAATGCAGCACGATGCGGGGAGAACCTTTGCGTGCCGGGAGCAGGAAGCCCTCGACCCGAACTGCACATCCCAACGGCGTATCGGCAAGTAGTGATGCCAGATCCCCCATGGCGACGGCAGCAATTTCCAGTTCCACCCTGCGCATCCTGCCGGCTTCCATCTGTTCGGACTGATGCGCAAGCGTCATGTCCAGAATCGGAAGCCCTGCGGGGCTGTAGCGCAACGGCCCGGAAGCAATGACACTTGCATCCAGCCGTACCTGGTTGGCCATATCAGCCATGCCGGTAGCAGTAATGACAGTATCCTGGCGGATTTACTCAGCCTCAGCTTCGCTGGCGGCGCTGGCAGCTTCAGCGCTGGCCTTGCGGGCCTCTTCGCGCTCGACGCTCTTCATCATGACGGACGCGCCAGCGGGGGCAGCGTTGGTCTTGACGACGAGGTGACGCAGAATGGCATCGTTGTAGCGGAACGCATGTTCGAGTTCGTCCAGGGCTTCCTGGCCGCATTCGATGTTCAGGCAAACGTAGTGAGCCTTGACGAGCTTCTGGATCGGGTAAGCCAGCTGACGGCGACCCCAATCTTCGTGACGATGCACCTTGCCGCCCTGGGCCGTGACGATCGCCTGATAGCGCTCGGCCATTGCAGGCACTTGCTCGCTTTGGTCCGGATGGACGATAAATACGATTTCGTAGTGACGCATTAGAGTGATACTCCCGTGGATGACCGCCAGCCGGAATGAACCCGACCAACGGAACAGCCCGCTACCTGACACCGCCCCCCAGGCGTACCGGAGATTCCGGACACACCAGAGGCACCGATGGCAAGGCAATCGGGCAAGAAAGCTTTCGATTATGGTCCCTGCCCTTGAAAAAAGCAAGAAAAACCACATTAAAACGACGTACGGCCCTGACAGTGTCAGGGCCGTACGTCACCGGGAAAGCGAACCGGTTTGAACAGCGCCCGGCTGGGCCGGCTGACAATCAGCCCTTGCCCTGGCCTTCCACCACGGCATAGGCCGAGTGGTTATGGATGGATTCGAAGTTTTCCACCGTGACGCGATAAGCGGCAATACCCGCGTGCGCGTTCAAGGTCGCCGCCACATCGCGGACGATATCCTCGACGAACTTCGGGTTCTCGTAGGCATGTTCCGTGACATACTTTTCGTCGGGACGCTTGAGCAGCCCCCAGACTTCGCAAGAGCCCTGCTTCTCGATCTGGCCGATGAAATCATCCAGATTGAAGGCAGATTCCGTCACGACCGTGCGCACGGTCACGTGCGAACGCTGGTTGTGCGCCCCGTACTTGGAGATGCTCTTGGAACACGGGCACAGGCTGGTCACCGGCACCGTCACGGTCAGCTCGAACTCGACGGCATCGCCGTTGGCACGTGCCGTCCAGACGACAGCGTAATCCAGCAGGCTGCGCACGCCGGATACAGGGGCCGTCTTGTTGATGAAATACGGGAAGGCAGCCGTAATGTCGCCGGATTGCGCATGCAGCAAAGGCAGCATTTCGGCAGCCATCGCGCTGAACAAGGCAGGCGTCAGCGGCGTCGTGCGATATTTTTCCAGCAGCGCCACGAACCGGGACATGTGAGTGCCCTTCTCCTCCGCCGGCAGCGCGACGGTCAGCGTCCAGTCTGCAACAGTGGGATGAGCTTCGCCGTTGCCGGCGGCCACGACCATGGGATGACGCACACCGCTGATTCCGACCCGCTGGATGGGAATCTGGCGCACGTCCGCAAAGCTCTGTACGTCAGGAATGACGACGGCGGAATCAGCAATGGATGTCATGAGCAATAACCTGTGCAGTGCCGCCGCCAGCGGCGGCACGGGAAAAGAATCAAAGTACCAATATTACCGATAGCGTAGCATGCAAGCCCCAAAGACCCTTTTATCCATGGATGAATATGGATATGCCGGGAACCGGGGCCGCCCATCAGGCAACGCCACCCACCCTACCCGCTAGGCGGCATGCCCGGTGGCCAGCAGATCGGCGTAGCGGGCCCGGATAGACGCTGCCACTCCGGCGCCATCCAGCCCCTGCTGAGCCAACAGCGCCAACTGGTCGCCATGATCAATGAATTGATCCGGCAGGCCCAGCTGCAACACAGGAATGTCCAGCCCGGCCGCATTCAGCGCCTCGCTGACCGCGCTGCCCGCTCCGCCCATCACGCAGCCCTCTTCCAGCGTCACCAGCGCCACATGATCCTGCGCCAGCTGCTGCACCAGTTCGATATCGAGTGGTTTCACAAAACGCATGTCAGCGACCGTCAGGCCAAGCTGCTCGGCCGCATGCAGGGCCGCCGGAAGCAAAGTCCCGAAATTCAGAATGGCGATACGGTTGCCATGGCGCAAGATGCGGCCCTTGCCCAAGGGCACGTCATCTAGGCCGGCCGTCATTTCAGCCCCCATGCCCGAACCGCGCGGATACCGCACCGAGGCCGGGCCTGCGTGGCGATAACAGGTGGTCAACAGCAGGCGGGTTTCATTTTCGTCCGAGGGCGTAGCCACAACCATATTCGGAATGCAGCGCAAAAAGGCGATGTCATAATTGCCCGCATGCGTCGCCCCGTCAGCCCCGACCAGGCCGGCGCGATCCAGGGCGAAAGTCACATCCAGGTTTTGCAACGCCACATCGTGGATCAACTGATCGTAGCCACGCTGCAGGAAGGTCGAGTAGATGGCGACCACCGGCTTGAGGCCTTCGCAGGCAATGCCCGCGGCAAATGTCACGGCATGCTGCTCGGCAATGCCCACATCGAAATAGCGGCGCGGGAAGCGCTGCTCGAATGCGACCATGCCGCTGCCTTCGCGCATGGCTGGCGTGATGCCCTGCAAGCGCTCGTCTGCTTCGGCCATATCGCACAGCCACTGCCCGAACACTTGCGTAAAAGTCTGGCGTGAGGGCGCGCTGCTCTTCTGGATACCCACAGCCGGATCGAATTTTCCAGGCCCGTGATACAGCACCGGATCCGCCTCGGCGAGCTTGTAGCCATGGCCTTTTTTCGTGACGACATGCAGAAACTGCAGCCCTTTCAGGGAGCGCAGATTCTGCAGTGTCGGCACCAGCGCGTCCATGTCGTGCCCGTCGATCGGGCCGACATAATTGAAACCCAGCTCTTCAAACAGGGTCGCTGGCGTTACCAGCCCCTTGGCATGCCCTTCGAAACGGCGCGCCATCTCCAGCACGGGCGGCACATGCTGCAAGACCGCCTTGCCGACATTGCGGGCCGCCGCATAGAAACGCCCTGACATCAGGCGCGCCAGATAGCGATTAAGCGCCCCCACTGGCGGCGAGATCGACATATCGTTGTCATTGAGTACCACCAGCAGATTGATATCTGGTGTCACCCCGGCATTATTCATGGCTTCGAACGCCATGCCGGCACTCATTGCGCCGTCGCCGATGACGGCAATATGCTGACGCGAGATACCGGCATTGCGCGACGCTACCGCCATTCCCAGCGCAGCAGAAATCGACGTCGAAGAGTGCGCTGTCCCGAATGCGTCGTATTCGGACTCGCTGCGGCGCGGGAAGCCGGAAATCCCGCCCTGCTGGCGCAGGCGCGGCATACCGGCACGACGGCCGGTCAGGATCTTGTGCGCATAGGACTGATGGCCTACATCCCAGATCAGGCGATCATGCGGCAGATCGAACACATGATGCAGGGCGATGGTCAGCTCCACCGTTCCCAGGTTGGAGGACAAATGCCCGCCTGTGCGCGACACGCTATCGAGCAAAAAGCCCCGCAGCTCTTCCGCCAGACGCTTCAGGTCGCGCCGCTCGAGGCGCTTGAGGTCGGCTGGGGATTCGATACGGTCGAGTAAATCGGTAGTATTCATTGCATTCATTCCGCGATGCACGGGCAGTGCGCCGGATCAGTATTCCCGCGCGACGATGAAATCCGCCATGGCGGCCAGGTATGCACCGGCCTCGCCCAGCGGGCGCAGCGCCTGGTGCGCATCGTCACGCAATTGAGCCGCCAGTTCGCGGGCGGCATCCACCCCCATCAGCGACACATAGGTTGGCTTGTTGTCCTGCGCATCCTTGCCGGCCGTCTTGCCCAGGCTCGCGCTATCTGCCGTGACGTCGAGGATATCATCCACGACCTGAAATGCCAGCCCGATTGCCGCCGCGTATTTCTCCAGCGCCTGGCGTTGCGGCGAACTGGCCCCCGCCACGACGCCGCCCAGCGTCACACTGGCGGCCAGCAGCGCGCCGGTCTTCATGGTGTGCATCCCGCGCAGCTGATCCAGGCTCAGGCCATGGCCGGTGCTATCCAGGTCGATGAACTGCCCCCCTGCCATACCCAGGCTGCCCGAGGCCCGCGCCAGCACCTGCACGGATTGCACGATCAGCGCTGGCGCAATCGGCATGCCGGCCAGCGTTTCAAACGCCAACGGCTGCAAGGCATCACCCGCCAGCAAGGCGGCGGCCTCTCCATACGCCACGTGAGTGGTCGGCTTGCCGCGCCGCAAGGTGTCGTTATCCATGCAGGGCAGGTCATCATGCACCAGCGAATAGGCATGAGTCATTTCCACTGCGGCTGCTGCGCTTTCCAGCGCGGTCACGGTGGCAACCGGCTTGCCCGCAGGCTGGCATGCATGGCCTGCCGCAAGCACCAGCAATGCGCGCACGCGCTTGCCGCCGCCGAGTACGGCGTATCGCATGGCGCCATGCAGGTGTGCGGGAATCTCGTCTTCCTGAGGCAGCAATGCGCCCAGACGCCGCTCGACCTGCTCGGCACAGGTCTTCATCCAGCCGGAGAAGTCCATGGCAGTCCGGTTCTTCATCGCGACTCCTCGTCCATGGCGGCGCCATCCAGGGGCCGCAACAACTCGCCCTCCAGCACCTGAATCTGTTGCTCTGCCGCGGCCAGCCGCTGCTGGCAAACACGCGACAGCGCGACACCGCGCTGATAGGAAGCCAGTGATTGCTCCAGCGGCAGCGACGCATTTTCCATGGCAGATACCAATGCTTCCAGCTCGGCCAGCGCGGATTCGAAATCCTGCGGCAAGTCCGCAACTTGCTGTGCCGCGCCAGCAGCGGCATCGGCCGCATCAGGGCCAAGTTTTCTAGTCATAGGGGGAACAACCATTGCACAATAGGTCCAGCGCGCATTGTACGGGAACTGGCTCCATCAGGCGCTGAAGTCTGCCATCGGCAGCATCACCTCCACCGGCCATGGCGACCCTGGCGGTTTACCACAAGGGCGCAGCGGGATCGGGCCGCCCGGCGCACCCGGCATTTCCCAGTCCTGCCCCGGCGGGCTACAATCAGTCCTTCGACTGGATGACAGACGCGCGCGCGGTACGCGTACGCGTCCCTTGCCTGCCGGCATATTGCAGTGATGGAATCGCAGCAAGGCCGGTTTTTTTCTTCGTCGCGCCGCCCTCAGGCCTGGCGCTCGAGTCCGCGCGGAGGGAAGCATGGCTGCCAGCCAACATGCCCCGCCAGACCATGCGCCCGGCCACATGAACCGACGGGCCATCCCGGACGCCGACGCAGTGCCATCGCCAGGGCGACAGGAATTTGCAATATGAGCCAAACCCTACTCCTGGCTGCAGAACGCAGCCAGCTGTCCGTCAGCGCCTACTTCGACGAGGCACGCTTCGCTCGTGAGCAGGCCGCCATTTTCAAGAACTCGGCCATTTATGTCGGCCACGAAAAACTCGTGCCCGAACCCGGCGACTGGCGCGCCCTGGCACAGGAGCGCGGTGGCCGCATCCTGCTGCGCGACCGTGGCGGTGCGATCTCCCTGCTCTCAAACGTCTGCCGGCATCGCCAGGCCCTCATTCTGGGCGGCTCGGCAGGCAATGTCACCACGGGTGAGCCGCGCCAGGGCAACCTCAAGCAGACCGGCGGCAATCTGGTGTGCCCGCTGCATCGCTGGACCTACAACGATCAGGGTACGCTCATCGGCGCCCCGCAGTTTGAATCCACGCCCTGCATGAACCTGCAACGCTTCCCGCTGCGATCATGCAACGGCCTGCTGTTTGAAGGCCCGCGCGACCCGGCAGCCGATCTCGACAAATTGTTCCAGCGCCCGGAGTTCGATTTTTCCGATTACGTCCTGGATCACGTGGAAGTTCACGAATGCAATTACAACTGGAAGACCTTCATCGAGGTCTATCTGGAGGATTACCATGTCGGCCCGTTCCATCCCGGCCTGGGCCATTTCGTGACTTGCGACGATCTCAGCTGGGAGTTTTCGGATTGGTTCAGCCTGCAGCGCGTCGGCGTGCACCAGGCACTGGCCCAGCCCGGTTCGGATGTCTATCGCCAGTGGCACGACAACCTGATGCAATTCCGGGAAGGCCAGTCGCCGGATTTCGGTGCGATCTGGGTCACTTACTTCCCGACGCACATGATTGAACTGTATCCGCATGTGCTGGTGCTATCCACGCTCTACCCGGTTTCGCCGCAACGCACGGTCAATATCGTGGAGTTCTACTATCCCGAGGAAATTGCCGCCTTTGAGCGTGAATTCGTCGAAGCCCAGCAGGCGGCCTATATGGAAACCGCCGTTGAGGACGATGAAATCGCCGAACGCATGGATGCCGGCCGCCGCGCCCTCATGGAGCGCGGTGTTGACGAAGCCGGCCCCTATCAGTCGCCGATGGAAGACGGCATGAAGCACTTCCATGAATGGTATCGCCGCATCATGGATGAACCCGCTCAGCCCTGACGCCGACGGCATGGCGCATGCCGCCACACACTCATAACCAAAGGCCTCGCCGGGCAACTCTCCCGGCGAGGCCTTTTTCACTGTTGGCGCACAAGGCGCCAACACGGTTTACTTCTTGGCTTCGGACTTGCCGTCGTAACGGCGGGCCCATTCAGCCAGGATACGCTCACGGTTCTCGGCGGCCCAGGCAAAATCGTTATTGATCAAACGTTCCTGGAAGTCAGCGGGCAAGCCCGGCAATTCCGCCTTGACATCAGGGATGGCCAGCACAGCAAAGCCCTTTTTGTACAGCTCATTGGCTTCGCGCGAAGCGGAGAAGTCGGCCAATTTCTTGGCTGCGTCCAGATTCTTCGTGCCCTTGACGATGGCCATGGCTTCGATTTCCCAGCCCAGGCCTTCTTCCGGCAGCACCACTTCCACCGGCGCGCCATCATCCTTCAGCTTGAGCGCACGGTATTCAAACGATACGCCGATCGGATATTCGCCGGCTGCAGCCAGGTTGCAGGGCTTGGAACCCGAGTGGGTATAGGTACCGATATTCTTGTGCAGGGCGTCCATGAACTCCCAGCCTTCCTTCTCGCCGAAGATCTGCAGCCAGGCGCTGACGTCCAGATAGCCGGTGCCCGAAGAGTTCGGGTTGGGCATCACCACAAAGCCTTCATACACCGGCTTGGTCAGATCCTTCCAGGTCTTGGGAACCGGCAGGTTGTGCTTGGCGGCCTCGACCGTGTTGAAGCACAAAGCTGCAGCGAAACCGTCCATGCCTACCCAGGAGGGAGGATTGGCACCGTCGCGCATCTTGGGGGAAATTTGCTCCAGCCCCTTGGGTGCGTAGGGTTCCAGCATGCCCTGGCCAGCCAGGACACCCAGCGACGAACCCGCCAGGCCCCAGATAGCATCCGCCTGGGGACGATCCTTCTCGGCCAGCAGCTTGGCCGTGATGATGCCGGTGGAATCACGCACCCACTGGATACGGATGTCGGGGTTGGCCTCTTCGAAAGCGGCCTGGTAGGCGCGCAGCTGATCAGCCTCCAGCGCCGTGTAAACCGTCAGGGTCACGGGTGCAGCCTGGGCACCGAAAGCGGCAGCGGCCAGCGCCAGCGCGGCGGAAATGCGGAACTTGGACATGAAGATCTCCGGATACGACTTGCTTGCAGTTGTGCCGTGGCGGCCTGATGCCGGCAGCGGCTGGAAAAAAGGAAACAGATAGGACATGATTTCACTCGCCCGCTGGCCGACGCCAGGCCTGAGTGCGGGCCAGCACGGCGCGGCTGGCGCCGTACAACAGCAATGACACGACAGCGCAGGTAGCCATGATCAAGGTGCACATGGCCGCCGCAGCGCCGGGAAAACCGGCGTCATCCATATTCAGGACGGCCACGGATGCCAGCACGGTATCGGGCCGGTACAGGAACACGACTGCGGACACCGTTGTCATCGCCGAGACGAACAGGTAACGGGCCACATCCAGCGCGGTCGGCAGGCTCATCGGGAACACCACCTTGAGCCCGGTACGCAGGCGCGCAACCCCCAGCGACGCCGATACCGACTCGAATTCGCGGTCCAGTTGTCCCAGTGCCGAAGTCGCGGCCAGGTGGGCGCTGGTATAGAAGTGCGCCACCGTGCACAGCACCAGCAGGCCCATCGTGCCGTACCAGCCATTGAGCGGATTGCCCGGATGGTTGAAAAAGAAGATGTAGCCCAGGCCCAGTACCAGGCCGGGTACTGCCATCGGGATCAGGGCAACGGCGTGCAGCAGCGCCACACCGGAGCGCGCCAGCCTACCCAGGGGCGCCAGGCGCTCCGTCAGCCATGCGCCCAGGAATACCGTGAGGGTTCCCGCCAAGGCCGTCCAGAATCCCAGCTGCACGCTGTTGCGCCAGGCCAGCCAGCCACCGCCATCCATATTCGCGAAATCATAGGAGCGCAGCGACAGCGACAGGTTGTACGGCCACATGCGGATAAAAGAAGCCCAGACGGCGGTGCCGGCAATCAGCAGCAGGCCCAGGCAGATCACGAGCGCCAGCACCAGGAAGGCACTATCGCGCCCCCGGGAAGGCTGCGGCTGGTAGGGCTGAATCCGGCCGTCCAGGAAGGAATGCTGACGCCGGCGCAACCAGGTATCCACCGTGAACGTCAGGATGGCGGGGATCAGCAACAGCATGGCGAATGCTGCGCCGCGCGGGAAGTTCTGCTGCCCGACCACCGCCTTATACACCTCGACGGCCAGCACACTGTAATCACCGCCAACCACCTTGGGCACGCCAAAGTCGGTGATCACCAGCGTAAACGACAGACAGCAGGCGGCAAAGATGGCATGGCGCGTTCCCGGCAACGTCACGGTCATGAAGGTGCGCCACGGGCCCGCGCCCATGGCGCGCGCAGCATCATGCAAACGACCGTCGGACAGCGCCAGGCTGCTGGTCAGCACCATCAGCAGATGAGGAAAGATGTAAAAGGCTTCCCCGATAACGATGCCCCAGAAACCATAGACGGTTCCCGCACCCAGCCAATCACGCAGCAAACCCTGGTTACCCGCCAGATAGATCAGTGCGATACCGGGCAGCAAGGACGGCGCCAGCAAAGGAATCAAGGCCAGCGAGCGCCACAGGCGCTTACCCGGCATGCGCGTCTGCGCCAGCCCATAAGCGAAGGCATAGGCCGCAGGCACGGCCAGCACGGTCGTTGTCAGCGCGACCGCCATGCTGCGCCAGAGCATGGCGCCAAAACCCGGAATATCCAGGGCCTGCTGCAGAGGGGCCAGCCCGGCCCATTGGCCGTTGCCGTCCTGCAGCGCCCGTTGCAGGACGGCGCCGACGGGCAAGACCAGCGCAATCAGCATGAAGCCCAGCAACGCCAACTGCAAAGCGCTCAGGCCCCACATTTCCAGACGGGCGGAAGCGGGCTTGCGGACAAATGGAGCGGGACTGGCCGGCATGACGGGCTGCGCATCATGGCGCAGCGCGGCGTCTTGCTGAACACCCGCCTGGATAATGGAAGATCCCACGGTATTTCCTATGACTCGTAAGCGCGCAAGGCGGCAGGCGCAATACTCAGCCAGCAACGGCGCGCTGCCGTCTTGGCCAGCAGCGCATCCCCCTGCTCGGCATTGACGAAGGCGTGCAGATCCACACCCGGCACGCCTTCCAGCGCCAGACGCAAGCGGTACTGGCGCCCCAGGAAAATGCCATCCTGGATTTCTGCGGCGAAGATGTTGTCGCCTGAAGGCAAGGTGCCACCCGGCAGAATGCGTATGGCTTCGGGGCGGGCAAACAGCCGGCCACGCGGCTGTGCCAGATCGTTGGCGGTTTGCGCTGTCCAGCGGCCGATAGTGACGCGGCCGTCGGTCAGCCGCTCATACGGCAGCCAATTGGCCTCGCCGATGAAACCTGCAATAAAGCCGGAGACCGGATGCCGATACAGTTCGCGCGGCGTGCCCACCTGCTCCAGATTGCCCCGATTCATCACAGCAATGCGATCCGCCATGGACATGGCCTCTTCCTGGTCGTGGGTCACCATGATGGTCGTGACCGAAAGACGGCGCTGCAGGCTGCGCAGTTCGCTGCGCAAATGTTCGCGCACCTTCGCATCCAGCGCCGACATCGGCTCATCCAGCAACAGCAGCATGGGCGCGGGCGCCAGCGCTCGCGCCAGGGCCACGCGCTGCTGCTGGCCACCCGACAGCTGCCCAGGGTATTTCCGCCCCGAACCCGGCAGGCCGACCAGATCCAGCATTTCTTCCACCCTGCGGGCCACGGCCGCGCGATCACCGTGGCGTGAGCTCAGGCCATAGGCCACGTTGGCCGCCACAGTCAGGTTGGGGAACAGCGCGTAGGACTGAAACACGA
This sequence comes from Kerstersia similis, assembly GCF_965139615.1. NCBI lineage: Bacteria > Pseudomonadati > Pseudomonadota > Betaproteobacteria > Burkholderiales > Alcaligenaceae > Kerstersia > Kerstersia similis. Next base: position 37,127 of record NZ_CBCSIQ010000008.1, on the reverse strand, counting down.
TGCCATAGTTGCGCTGCTGCGGCGCCGCCCGGGAGATATCCCGGCCGGCCAACTGCAGGCTGCCCTGATCCTGGCGGGCCAGCCCGGCAATCACACGCAGCAGCGTCGTTTTGCCGCAACCGGACGGCCCAAGCAAACAAAGCATCTCACCTGCCCGGACATCCAGGGAAACGTCATTGAGTACCCGGGTCGAACCGTAGGACAGGCTGATGTCCCGCAGCGAGAGAAAACTTTGCTGCGGTTCGTTCTGGGAAGATTTCGGCGTATTCATGAGGGTGCAGTATGGGCAGCTCAGGTGTAAAGAATGTGACATCAGATAGAAATACGCTGATAAGCCCATCGCATTTTTTTCATGCCGCCGGCGCGTCCGGCTCTCACACAGGCGGAATCAACAGCGCCAGCGCTACACTGTCTGCCGGAACGGTTGCATTTCCGCAGCCTGGCAAGGCCTCCTGGCCTGTTGACACTGACATGCTCATTACGGAACTCAAGTCTTTCTATGCCGTCGCCCGCGCCGGCAATGTCACCCGGGCGGCCCAGCAGCTCGGCGTCAGTCAACCTACCGTGACCGGCCAGCTCAAATCACTGGAAGCGCGCTATGGTCTGGAACTGTTTTACCGGCGTGGCCGGGCACTGCAGCTGAGCGAAGATGGCAGGCGGCTGCTGCCCATGGCGGAGCAACTGGTGCAGAAAGAGCTGGAAATCGCTTTCCATCTGCGCGACGCCAGCGCGCTCAGCCATGGCTCCATGCGCCTGGGCCTGACCGGCCCCTACTATCTGATGCCCATCATCGCGCGCTACCGCGAACAGTTCCCCGGCATCTCACTCAGCCTGAGTGTTGCCAACTCAAGTTCCGTGCTGCAGGCGCTGCGTGACTATCAACTGGAACTGGCCAGTTCGTCCGTGTATGCCGAAGGGCCGGAATTGCATCGCATCACCCTGGCGCGCGACCGCCTGCGGCTGGCCGTACGGCGCGACCACCGCCTGGCCCGCCGCGACAGCGTGCGGCTTGCCGATATCGAACCGGAAACGCTGTTGCAGCGCGAGCCCGGCTCCATGACCCGCAAGGTCTCGGAACGCCTGCTGGAGCGCGCTGGCGTGCAGCCGGCCGAAATCCTGGAAATCGCCAATCGTGAGGCCATCATCCAGGCGGTCGTCCACGGTCTCGGTTGCTGCCTGATTCCCGCACGTGAAGCGCCCCCCCATCCGGAACTGGTTTGCCTGGACATCGTCGATGCCGATATCCAGACGGAAGAATATGTTTACTGCCTCAAGGAGCGCATGCAGGTACAAAGCATTGCCCGCTTTCTGGCGTTGATCACCCCGTTGTCGGAACCCTGAGGCGCCCGGCATGCCCGGCACAGCCGCTCTGACAACGGCTACCGCACCATCTGGCCAGCCGCCGCAACCCTGAAGATTGTTGCTTTTTTTCAACAAAATTGAGAGACAGGCGATCGCACCCTAAAACATCCACTTCTTCTTAACTTTTCCAGAAGCATTGCCTGGCCGTCATTCCCACAAAATCCCGATTACCTGATCGGGATTTTTGTTTGTCCGGTCATGGGGGCTTCATCCCCAACAGCGAGCATGGCTCCCGGTACAGGCCTGATCGGGCCTGTGATTGGAGATGAAGAAATGCCCCTCGCACATATGAAGAAGCTGGTTTCCTGCCTGGTTGCCGCATTCGCCCTGGCTGGCTGCGGTTCCAGCAACGATTCTGACTCGGGCCAGCCCTCGGAACCGGAAACGCCGCAAGCACCGCCCCAGGCCAAAACCCTGGTGATCGGCATGGATGGCGTCCGCTACGATGCGCTGCAATCCGGCATCGAACAGAATCGCCTGCCCAACCTGGCATCGCTCTCCCTGAGCCGCGCCTGGACCGGTGGCACCCTGGAAACCGGCACCCAGCAACCGACGCTGCTGACCCCCGGCTGGGCCACGCTGCTGACCGGCTCCTGGGCCCCTGTGCATGGCGTCCGTTCCGATGCTCTGAACCAGCAAAGCCGTACCGCCACCCTGTTCGAGCAAGTCAAGGCCACGTTGCCCGCCAGCAAGACCGGCAGCGCAGTCAATAGCGCCAGCCTGGCCAGCCTGCTGGCCGCTGAACGGGATGCCGGCTATCTCGACGCGCTGACGGATTGCGCGCAGGTCGATGCCTGTGTCACTGATGCCGCCGGTAAAATGATTGCCTCCGGCTATGACATCGTCATGGCCCAGTACGCCGCACCGCTCAACAATCTGCGCGGCCCGGCCAGCAGCGCCACCTACAAGGCCACCGTCGAACAAACCGACAAGGCGCTGGGCACCTTGCTGGAAGCCGTCCGCGAACGCCAGCGCCAGCACAGCAATGAAGATTGGCAAGTCATCGTCACCAGCGCTGCCGGCCTGGGAGATGGCGGCAATTATGACGGCCTGCCTCGCACCAGCAGCAAGACCACGTTCTACGCCAGCAATCTGCCCGCCATGCTGGGCGCATCGACCGAGACGGTCGATCTGAGTGCCGCCTGGGATAGCCAATGGGACGCCTTGCCCTCGGCCGCCGACCTGGCCCCCACGGTGCTCGCCCACCTGGACGCCGCCGCCAGCCTGCCCGCGCTGTCGGGTAGCAATCTGGCTGCGCCCAGCGCCCTGCGCCGCCCGCGCGCCACTGCCGCTGAAGACTACAAGAGCATCACCCTGTCCTGGACGACGGTAGGCGAGCAGTCGGGAGAGGTAAGCATCATCCGCGACGGCAGCCTGCTGGCCACCCTGCCCGCCGGCACCACGCAGTACCTCGACGACAGTTTCGCCTTCGAGGAAGACGGCTTGCACACCTTGAACTATGAAATCCGGTCGTCTGACAACGCGCTGTCCATCAGCACGCAGATTCCCTACACCAAGCCGGTCCTGCTGCAGCCCAGCCTGAAAACGGGCGTCATGATGTATTACTCGTTCAACCAGAACATCAATGACATCGGTGGCCAGACCCACGTTGTGCCTTTCGATGGCGTGCAACAGCCCGTGTTCCTGGATGACGGCCCCTTCGGCAAGGCATTCCGCGTCGAGCGCCTGGACCGCCGCAACGAAAACATCAATCTCGGCGGCTACAAGCTGGAATACCCGGCAGGTGCCTTGGATTCGGTGGACGCCATCACGATCGGCCTCTGGTACCGCTCCAAGGGCGATGCCAACGACAAGCCCATCGTTGCGAACAAGGATTACAACAGCGGCGGCAACCCTGGCATCACCATCGCCCAATGGAACGGCAATGAAATCCGCTTCAATATCGGCGGCAGCGGTCGCACCGACTTGAATGGCTTCTATTTCACGCCTAACAAGTGGGCCTACCTGCTTCTCAGCATCGACAAGCGCAACAAAAAGATGACGGCGGCAGTCTTTGACCCGACCAATGGCCTGAGCCTGCGCTCCGCCTCAACCGGCGCCGTCGATCTGAGCAAGCTGCCCGGCGTGCTGGGCGCCCACTTCGGCCTGAATGAAGATGGCAAGGGTACCTACAACGTCCTGGGCAGCTATGACAAGGGCGCCTACACCATGGACTTCGCCGATCTCACATTCTGGAACCGCGCGCTGAGCGAAGAAGAAATCCGTTCCCTGGCACTGTCCGGCAAATCCGTGCGCGAACTCCTGCAATAAAGCGAGCAACGATCATGACCCTTTCCCTCCATACCCCTGCCTGGCTGCGCCGGGTTCCCATGGCCCTGGCTTCCATGGCACTGGTCACCCTGCTGGCAGCCTGCGGCGGCGGCAGCGATAGCGATAACGACGGCGGAAACGGCAACGGCAACGGCGGCGAAGGTGAAACGCCAACGCAGCCCACCGATCCGGAAACCCCGCGCCCCGACCTGCGTTGCGCCCCCTGATTGCACTGCCACAGCAAGATACGATGACCATGGCACAAAAAAACGCCCCCCTTTCTGCCCCCAAGCGGCACTTCCTGCGCAGCGCGCTGTACGGCGCTGGCGGCAGCGTCGCCCTGGCCGCCTTCCCGCCGGCCATCCGCAAGGCACTGGCCATTCCGGCCAACAACCGCACCGGCACCATCAATGACGTCGAATATGTCGTCATCCTGATGCAGGAGAACCGCTCCTTCGACAACTACTTCGGCACGCTGCCCGGCGTCCGCGGCTTTGGCGACCGCATTACCATTCCGCTGCCCGATGGCCGCAGTGTCTGGGAGCAATCCAATGGCAGTCGCATTGTCCTGCCCTATCACCTGAACAGCGAACAGGGCAACGCCCAACGCGTCAGCGGCACGCCTCATAACTACCCGGATGCGCAAAAGGCCTGGGATAGCGGCCGCATGGATCAGTGGCCGCGCCACAAGACCAACACTTCCATGGGTTACTTCCAGGAACAGGAAGTCGCCTTCCAGGTGGCGCTGGCCGATGCCTTCACGATCTGCGATGCCTACCACTGCTCCACGCATGGCGGCACCAATACCAATCGCCTCTTCCTGTGGACGGGAACCAACGACCCGCAAGGAACGCATGGTGGCCCATCCACCCAGAACCAGGACGATTCGCTGGGCGCATCCACCAGTGGCTGGACCTGGACGACCTACCCGGAACGCCTGCAGGAAGCCGGAGTCAGCTGGAAGGTTTACCAAAACCTGCCGGATAACTTCACGGACAACTCCCTGGCCGGATTCCGCCAGTACCGCCGTGCCAACGAGCAACATGGCAATAGCAGCAACGGCAGCCCCTATCCCGCCTGGGAACCAGCATTCGATGCCGCCAACCCGCTCTACAAGGGCGTCGCCAACACCATGCCGGATGGCGGTTTCCTGCAAGCGCTGCGGGATGACGTCGCCAGCGGCACCTTGCCGCAGGTGTCCTGGATCGTCGCCCCAGCCACGTACTCCGAGCACCCTGGCCCATCAAGCCCGATCCAGGGCGCCTGGTATATCTCGGAAGTGCTCGATGCCCTGACGGCCAACCCCGATATCTGGAGCAAAACCGTCCTCTTGATCAACTTCGACGAGAACGACGGTTTCTTCGACCACCTGCCTCCTCCGGCTGCACCGTCGCTGGACGCGGACGGCCAGCTGATCGGCGACACCACCGTGGATTCGACGCTGGATCACCACCTGGTTGCCTCGCGACAGGACGGCGTGGATGGTAAGGTCTATGGACCCGGCCCGCGCGTTCCGATGTATATCGTCTCGCCCTGGAGCCGTGGCGGCTGGGTCAACTCCCAGGCGTTCGACCACACTTCGGTGCTGCGTTTCCTGGAAGCCCGCTTCGGTGTTCCGGAAACCAATATCAGCCCGTGGCGCCGTGCCGTACTGGGTGACCTGACCAGCTGTTTCGACTTTTCCACCCCGAACAACGGCCCCTTGCCCGAACTGGTCAAACTGGAAAAGCAAGCCGTCGATCAGTTGCGCGCGACTCAGGGCCGTCTGCCCCAGGTTCCCGTGCCCAGCGTGAACAACCAGTCGTTGCCCGTGCAACCCCTGGCCATCCGCCCCTCGCGCGCCCTGCCTTACGAAATGCACACCAGCGCCCGCGCTGATGTCTCGGCAGGCGGTATCTGGCTGATGTTCTCCAATACCGGCACCCAGGCTGGCGTGTTCCATGTCTATGACAAAAAACACCTGGACCGCATTCCACGCCGCTACACCGTCGAACCGGGCAAGCAGCTCAACGGCTTCTGGAATACCGTCGAACAGGACAATGGCGCCTACGACCTCTGGGTATTGGGGCCCAACGGTTTCCACCGCCACTTCCAGGGTGACGTCAATGCCCTGGCGCTGCCAGACGCCATCAATCCGGAAGTCCGCGTGTGCTACGACATTGCCAACGGCAATGTCTATCTGCAGGTGCTCAACCGCGGCAACACCGATTTCCGCGCTCACATCCAGGCAAATGCCTACTTCACCGATGCCGGCCTGGATCTGGATGTGACGGCCTTGAGCCTGGCGGAACATCACTGGGATCTGTCGGATTGCGGACACTGGTATGACTTCACCGTCACCATAGACGCATTGCCGGGCTGGTCGCGCCGCTTTGCCGGCCGCGTGGAAACCGGCCGCGATTCCATCAGCGACCCGGCCATGGGCCAGGCCTGATCGGGCCCGTCGCCACACACTGACTAACGTACTGTTTATTCGTCCCCTACCACCGTCGCCGTAAAGGCACCCGCCAATCACGGCGGCGGCGGCTTTGCAGGCAGCCACCCGTCCCCTCAGGCCGGCTCTGGCCGCCTGCTTTTTTTATGCCAATCAATCGCAAAAACCTTGATTAGCCGATCAGGATTTTTGCCATTGCCGTCATGCCTGCTTCACCCCTGGCACCGACCATAGTGCCAGGAACCCAGTCATGCCCCATTCCAGTCCATTCCAGCCATTTTTCCTACGACAATGAGCAACGAAATACACCCGGCTTTTTCCCGCGACAAGCGCAGTTTCCTACGCAGCACCCTCTACGGCGCTGGCGGCAGCGCTGCCCTCGCCGCCTTTCCACCCGCCATCCGCAAGGCATTGGCCATTCCGGCCAATCATCGCACCGGCAGCATCCGTGACGTCGAACATGTCGTCATTCTGATGCAGGAAAACCGCTCTTTTGACCATTACTTCGGCACGCTGCCGGGCGTACGCGGCTTTGGCGACCGTTTCACCATCCCCTTGCCGGACGGCCGCAGCGTCTGGGAACAGTCCAACGGCAAACGCATTGTCATGCCCTATCACCTGGATAGCGAAAAAGGCAACGCGCAACGTGTGCTCGGCACGCCGCACGACTATCCAGACGCCCAGCAAGCCTGGGATGGTGGCCGCATGAGCCGATGGCCGGCGGAAAAAACCGACCGCTCCATGGGCTACTACCAGGAACAGGAAGTCGCCTTCCAGGCCGCCCTGGCTGACGCTTTCACCATTTGCGACGCTTACCACTGCGCCTTTCACGGCGGCACCAATACCAACCGCCTGTTCCACTGGAGCGGCACCAATGACCCCTTCGGGCTGGGCAATGGCCCTTCTACCCGGAACCGTTTCGATTCGCTGGACTCTCCACGCAGCGGCTGGACTTGGCGTACCTATCCGGAACGCCTGCAGGAAGCCGGAGTCAGCTGGAAGCTCTACCAGAACCTGCCCGACAACTTCACCGACAATCCACTGGCAGGCTTTCAACAATACCGGCAAGCCAATAAAGATCATGGCAACCTCAGCAGCGGCTTGCCCTACCCCGCCTGGCAACCGGCTTTCGACGCCGGCAATCCGCTCTACAAAGGTGTCGCCAACACCATGCCGGACGGCGGCTTCCTGCAAGCCTTGCGCGACGATATCGCCAGCGGCATGCTGCCGCAGGTGTCATGGATCGTCGCCCCCGCCTTCTATTCCGAACATCCGCTGCCTTCCAGCCCGATTCAAGGCGCCTGGTATATCTCGGAAGTGCTCGATGCCCTGACGGCCAACCCTGACGTCTGGAGCAAAACCGTGCTCTTGATCAACTTCGACGAGAACGATGGTTTTTTCGACCATATCCCCTCGCCCGCAGCCCCCTCCCTGAATCCGGACGGCAGCCTGGCCGGTGACTCGACGGAAGACAGCGCGGCCGAATATCATCGCCTGGCCTCCGCGCATGACCAGGCGGATGGCAAGGTCTATGGCCCGGGCCCGCGCGTGCCCATGTATGTGGTCTCCCCCTGGAGCCGGGGTGGCTGGGTCAATTCCCAGGCATTCGACCATACGTCCGTCCTGCGCTTTCTGGAAGCCCGCTTCGGCGTGGCAGAGACCAATATCAGCCCCTGGCGCCAGGCGGTGATGGGCGATCTGACCAGCTGTTTCGACTTCAGCAGCCCCAATACCGGGCCCATGCCGGAACTGGTCAAGCTGGAAAAGGAAGCCGTGGATCGCATCCGCCTGTCACAAGGCTTGAAACTGCCTGTGCCGGTTCCGTCGGCCAGCAGCCAGATGCCGCCGGTTCAGCCCCTGGCCATTCGTCCGTCGCGTGCACTGCCTTATGAAATGCATACCAGCGCACGCGTGGAAGCCTCGACAGGAGGCATCTGGCTGCTGTTCTCCAATACCGGCACCCAGGCCGGCGTCTTCCATGTCTATGACAAGCTGCACCTGGATCGCCTGCCACGTCGCTATACCGTCGGCGCCGGCAAGCAACTCAATGGTTTCTGGAACACGGTAGAACAGGACAACGGGCGCTACGACCTCTGGGTACTGGGCCCCAACGGGTTTCACCGGCATTTCCGTGGCAATACCAATCAGCAAATGCTGCCCGGCATCCCCGCGCCGGAAGTCCGTGTCTGTTATGACATCGCCAGCGGTGATATCTATCTGGAACTGCTCAATCGCAGTGCCGTTCCTTACCACGCCACCATCCGTGCCAACGCCTACCTGGGAGATGAGGCAAGACGCGACATCGACGTTCCGCCGGACGGAACCCCGGTCTCGCTGCATTGGGATCTGTCCTCATGTGGACACTGGTATGACTTCAGCGTTACCGTCGCCGAGCTGGACGGCTGGGAGCGGCGCTTTGCCGGGCGTGTCGAAAACGGCAAGGACGCCATCAGCGACCCGGCCATGGGCAACGCCGGTTGAAATCAGGAGGAGGACACCCTGGCGGCAGGTGCGCCGGGTTCGGTCTCTATGGCCGGGACATCCTGCAGCAGGGCCTGATCTGCGCCTTGGGAAGCACTGGCAGCCGCTGCCATTGCAGCGGCTTCCGCTGCTGCCTTGGCTTGCGCCTGCCGGCTCTCCACCATGGTGCGCCAGGCCGATAGCAAGCCAGCGGCAATGATGCCGATCATGCCCGCCCAGGCCATCGCGTCAGGGGTGTCCTGCCACAAGGCCATCCCGGTCAGGGCCGAAAAGATGATAGTGGTGTACTGCAAGGCTGCCGTCAGCAAGGCAGCCCCTGAGCCAAAGGCACGCGTCATGGCCAGTTGCCCCACCAGGCCACTGCTGCCCACGCCCAGCAACATCAGCCAGCCCTGCCAATCGGTTTCCCCCCAGCCGGTAATGCCCAGGCCGATACCGCTGCTCAGACAGACCGCACAGGAAAAGAACAGCACGGTACGCCATTCTGCCTCGCCTTCCCGCCCCAGTTGCCGGATCTGCAGCATGGCGATGGCAGCCAGTGCGCCGGACGCCAGCCCGGCGCCCGCTGCCGCCAGCTGCTGCGGCCCGATGCTGGGGCGCAATACCGCCAAGACCCCGACGAACCCCAGCAATACCGCCAGCATCCGCAGCCAGTCACGGCTTTTGCCGTCCGACACCATCAAAAAGACAGCAATGAAAAGAGGCGCGGTATAGCTGAGGCTGGTCGCTGTCGCCAAGGGGAGCTGCGACAAGGCATAAAAACCCAGCCACATGGAACTCACACCCGCCAGATTGCGCAGTACATGCGGCTTCCAGCGCTTGGGCGCAATGCTGTAATGATGAATGTTGGCCCAGACCAACAGGAACACCACCGACGGCAGGCCACGCAACAGCACCACCTGTGCCAGCGAAGCGCCATGTTCCGAGGACAATTTGACGAACGCCCCCATCAGGGCAAACATGGCCGAGGCCAGCAGCATCCACAAGGCCTGCATATTGCGGCGGAATCCAAAAAAATGAAGGGCAGCCGCCCCAAAAATGCGCGACTATGCCATTGCAAAATGGCATAACGGCCCTACTATACTCTTGCTCCGTGTCACGCGTGAAGCGCCCCGGCCTGACGGCCGCGACTTCAGGCTTCCGCCGTATCCATAGCGGGAAACATGATCCAGCCCACTGGACACGCCAACGCAGCCACGGAACACTTCCAGCCGTAACGGGTCCAACGCGGGAGCCCGTCCGACTCAAGCACAACAGAAACCAAGCCATGAAACGAATTGCTCTATTTCTTCTGACCAACCTGGCAGTCATTGTCGTCCTCAGCATCACCTTGCGCCTGCTGGGGGTGGACCGTTATATGACACAGCAAGGCCTCGATTTCGGCGCACTCCTGGTGTTCTCGCTGGTCGTCGGTTTTACCGGCGCCATCATTTCGCTGCTGATCAGCAAGCCCATGGCCAAGTTCAGCACCGGTGCGCGCGTCATCGACCCCCAGGCGCCCGCCAATGGCCGGGAAGCCTGGCTGGTGGAAACCGTGCACCAGCTGGCAGATCGCGCCGGTATCGGCCGCCCCGAGGTCGCCATCTATGAAGGCGCCCCCAATGCGTTCGCCACGGGTGCCTTCCGCAATGATTCGCTGGTCGCCGTCTCGACCGGGCTGCTGCAAAGCATGACCGAAGAAGAAGTCGCCGCGGTGCTGGCGCATGAAGTCGCGCACATTGCCAATGGCGACATGGTGACGCTTACCCTGATCCAGGGTGTCGTCAACACATTCGTGGTTTTCTTCGCCCGCATCGTCGCCTACTTCGTGGATCGCGTACTGCTGAAGAATGACCGTGAAGGCGGTGGCATCGGCTATTTCGTCACCACCATCGTCTGTGAGATCCTGTTCGGCATTCTGGCGTCCATCATCGTCGCGTGGTTCTCACGCCAGCGCGAGTTCCGCGCCGATGCCGGCTCGGCCCGCCTGCTGGGCGGCCGCGAGCCCATGATCCGTGCCCTGCGCCGACTGGGCGGTGTGGACGCAGGCGAACTGCCCAAGAACTTTGAAGCTTCCGGCATTACCGGCGGCAAGGGCATCGCGGCGCTGTTCGCCACCNACCCGCCCATCCCGGAGCGCATCCAGGCCCTGCAGCAAACCAATCAGTTCTGACAGCCCTTTGCCTGACGCAAGGGCAAAAAAAGGCCGGTACCTCCTGAACTGCCCTCCAGAAGTTGAATGGATACCCAACTCCCTGAGGTCAGCCCATCCAGAGGCACCGGCTTTTTTTCATCTGCACGACACGCGCCGCCGGCATGCTTCTGCCTGGCGCAGCGCGCTTCCGTCCGGCTGCCCGAGGCTCAGTGGGCGTGTTCCCAGTCCTGTCCTGCCCCGACTTCGGCCACCAGCGGCACCGCCAGCTTGGCCACATCGCACATCAGCGCCGGCAACTGCTGGCGCACCAGATCCAACTCCTGTTCCGGCACCTCCAGCACCAGTTCATCATGCACCTGCATGATGAGCAGGCTACCCAGCTTTTCCTGATCCAGCCAATCCTGCACCGCCACCATGGCTTTCTTGATCAGGTCGGCTGCCGTCCCTTGCATGGGCGCATTGATGGCCGCTCGTTCGGCTGCCTGACGGCGCGGACCGGAACCGCCACGAATTTCCGGCAACCAGAGGCGTCGGCCAAACACGGTTTCCACATAGCCCAGTTCGCGCGCCTGCTGACGGATCTCGTCCATATAGCGCGCCACGCCCGGATAGCGATGGAAATAGCGGTCAATGTAGGATTGCGCCGCCTCGCGCGTAATGCCCAGATTGCCCGCCAGGCCAAACGCGCTCATGCCGTAGATCAGGCCGAAGTTGATCGCCTTGGCCGCCCGACGCTGCTCTGCCGACACCTCCTCCAGCGACACCCCGAACACTTCGGAGGCGGTCGCACGGTGAATATCCTTGCCATCGGCAAATGCCTGCTGCAAGTTGGCGTCTCCGGAAATGTGCGCCATGACCCGCAATTCGATCTGTGAATAATCCGCTGACACAATCACCCGCCCGGCAGGTGCAATAAAGGCCCGCCTGACCCGGCGGCCCGCTTCGGTGCGTACCGGAATATTCTGCAGATTGGGATCGGACGACGCCAATCTGCCGGTAATGACCGCCGCCTGGGCATAATTGGTATGCACACGTCCGGTCGCCGCATTGATCATGCGCGGCAACTTGTCCGTATAGGTGGATTTCAGCTTGGCCAGGCCACGGTACTCCAGCAATACCTGCGGCAAGGGATAATCCTGCGCCAGCTTGGTCAGTACTTCTTCGTCCGTGGACGGCGCGCCCCCAGCAGTTTTGCGGATGACCGGCAGCTGCATGCGGCCAAACAGGATTTCCCCCAGTTGCTTGGGCGAATTGAGATTGAATGGCTGGCCCGCAATGTCATAGGCACGCTGCTCCAGCGTGACCAGTTGCTGACCGATTTCGTGGCTCTGGCGCCCCAGCTCGCGGGCGTCGATCAAGACGCCATTGCGTTCCACCTGCCACAACACATGGAACACCTGCATTTCCAGCTCATAAATAGCCAGCAGCCCCGCCTGTTCACGCACCTTCGGATACAGCGCTTCATGCAACGCGAAGGTGAAATCGGCATCCTCGCTGGCGTAATGCGCCGCCTGTTCCAGCGGCACCTCATCAAACCCGATCTGTTTGGCGCCCTTGCCGCACAGATCTTCATACGCCACGCCCGAACGCCCCAGCCAACGCTGCGCCAGCTCGTTCATACCGACACTGCGATGCGACTCCAACGCATAAGCCTGCAGCATGGTGTCGTGCTTCACACCCAGCAGCTTGATGCCTTCATTGGCCAGCACATGCGTGTCGTACTTGGCATGATGCAGCAACTTGGCCTTGGCCGGATTCTCAAGCCAGGGACGCAGCGCATCCAGTACCTGCGCCAGCGGCAATTGCACCGGCTGGTCCGGCCCGCGATGCGCCACAGGAATGTAGCAAGCCTGCCCTGGCCGCACAGCTAGGGACAAGCCCACCAGGCGCGCCTGCATGGCATCCAGCGATGTGGTTTCTGTATCCAGCGCCACCAGTTCCGCCTGATCAATGCGATCCACCCAGGCTTGCAACTGCTCGGGCGTCGTCACCGTTTCATAGTCGGCCTCTGCCACCGCCTGAACCACGACTTCGGCCGCCATGCGGCTATCGCCCTCGGGAATGCGCTCCTGATCCCCCGTCAGGTCACGCAACCAGGTGCGAAAGCCATAGCGGTTGTACAGGTCGATCAGCTTTCCGGTATCGGGTTGGCGCATCTTCAAGGCGTCCAGGCCCGCAATGGCAGGATCCAGCGCGCAATCCGTCTTGACCGTCAGCAGCTCGCGGGTCAGTTCAAATTGCCCGATTGCCTGGCGCAGATTCTCGCCAGCCACGCCCTTGATCGTGGCCGCCGCCGCGATCAGGCCGGCAATATCCCCGTAGGCATCCAGCCATTTCACCGCTGTTTTAGGGCCGACCTTGGTCACGCCTGGCACATTGTCCACCGTGTCGCCGATCAACATGAGATAGTCCACGATGTGATCCGGATCGACCCCGAATTTCTGTTTGACCGCTTCCGGATCCAGCACTTCACCGCTCATGGTGTTGACCAGAGTCACTTGCGGTGTGACCAGTTGGGCGAGATCCTTGTCACCGGTTGAAACTACAACATGCATCCCGGCCTGCTCGCCCTGCAAGGCCAACGTGCCGATCACATCATCGGCTTCGACCCCGCCTATGCTCAGCACCGGCCAACCCAGCGCTCGCACCGATTCGTGGATGGCTTCGATCTGCGCCGCCAGATCTTCCGGCATCGACGGACGCTGTGCCTTGTACTCAGGATACAAATCGTCGCGGAAAGTTTTTCCTTTCGCATCGAAGATACAAGCCGCATAATCGGCCTGATAATCCTGAGTCAGCCTACGCAGCATATTGATCACCCCATACAATGCCCCTGTGGGCTCGCCCTGGGCATTGCGCAGATCCGGCATGGCGTGATAGGCGCGATAGAGATAGCTTGATCCATCGACCAGCAACAAGGTTTTATTCATGAGCACTCAAAAAAAACAGACGGCTACACCGGTCGGCCGGCAAACACCCGGCATTATGTCAGAGATAGAAACAGCAGCTGAAGCCTTGGCCAATGTCGGCCCGGCCGTCAGCATTTTCGGCAGCGCGCGCATTCACAGCGGCTCGCCCTATTACGCGATGGCCGAGGACATCAGCCGTCGTCTTGCTCAGGCAGGCTTTGCCATTATCGCTGGTGGCGGCCCCGGCATCATGGAAGCCGCCAACAAAGGCGCCATTGAAGCCAAGGGCACCAGCATCGGCCTGAACATCGTGCTGCCGCACGAACAGCACCACAACGGCTACCAGACCATTGCGCTGACCTTCGAGTACTTCAACTCGCGCAAGGCCACGTTCTTCATGCACAGCGCAGCGTACATCACGCTGCCTGGCGGCTTCGGCACTCTGGATGAACTGTTCGAAGCCCTGACCCTGATTCAGACCAACAAAATCCCCAAGGGGCCCATCGTGCTGATGGGCAGTGAGTACTGGGCCGGGATGATCGACTGGATCCGAACCAAGATGGTGGAAACCGGTACCATCCGGCAGGAAGAAGCCGACTTGCTGTATCTGGCGGACGACCCCGACCAGGTGGTCAAGTACGTGACCGAATGCTGCAACTGCCTGCCCTCCAGCGTCGATTACGCGCCGACCCTGCCAACCTGAACCTCCCGGCGCAAAGCCTGGCCCGGCAGCGGTTTCGCCGCCGGGCCGGCCTGGCAGTACTGTCTTACTCTTCCGTCAGGAATCCACCGCTCTGATGCTTCCACAGCCGGGCATAAATCCCGTCTGCCTGCAGCAATTCGGCGTGCGAACCCATTTCCACGATACGCCCCCGTTCCAGCACGATCAGCCTGTCCATCGCTGCAATCGTTGACAGACGGTGCGCGATGGCAATGACGGTCTTGCCTTCCATCAGCGTATCCAGACTGGACTGGATCGCCTGCTCCACTTCGGAATCCAGCGCGCTGGTCGCTTCGTCCAGCAGCAGGATAGGCGCATTCTTCAGCATGACCCGGGCAATCGCAATACGCTGACGCTGCCCGCCGGACAACTTCACGCCGCGTTCGCCCACCTGCACGTCATAGCCGGTGCGCCCCTGTGCATCACGCAAGGTCATGATGAAGTCATGCGCCTCGGCCTGCCGGGCCGCGGCAATCATTTCTTCATCGCTGGCATCCGGCCGGCCATACAGAATGTTGTCGCGGATGCTCCGGTGCAGCAGCGAAGTATCCTGCGTCACCATACCGATCTGCGCGCGCAGACTCTCTTGCGTCACGGTCGAAATATCCTGACCGTCGATCAGGATCCGGCCAGCGCTTACATCATGGAAACGCAGCAGCAGATTGACCAGCGTGGACTTGCCTGCCCCTGAACGTCCCACCAGGCCGATTTTTTCGCCGGGCCGGATATCCAGGCTCAGTTTATCGAGCACCAGTCGTCCGGAGTAGGCGGCGCCGTCCGCTTTGCCATCCGACGGATGATCATGCTTGGCATCATAAGCAAACGAAACCGCTTCCACCTTGACATTGCCTTGGGCGATGCGCAGCGGCCGGGCATCCTTGGCATCACGGATGCTTTGCTCGCGTGCAATCGTATTCAGCCCATCCTGCACCGTACCCAGATGCTCAAACAAAGCGGCCACTTCCCACAGAATCCAGTGTGACAGGCCGATCAGGCGCAGCGCCATGGCCGTTGCTGCCGCCACGGCGCCGGGGCCTACCTGCCCTTGCATCCAGAGCCAAAGCGCCATGCCTGCCGTGGACAGGATCAACAGAACCATCAGGCTGTGATTGACGACTTCAAAGCTGCTGATCAAGCGCATCTGGCGATAGACCGTGCCCAGAAACTCTCCCATGGCCGAGCGTGCATACCCCGCTTCGCGGCCGGCATGGGAAAACAGTTTGACGGTTGCGATATTGGTATAGGCGTCGGTAATCCGGCCTGTCATCAGCGAACGCGCACTGGCTTGCGCCGATGCCGTGCGCGCCAGACGCGGCACGTACCAGATGATGCAACCGATATACAGCACGGCCCAGATGCCGAATGGCAACAGCAGAATCGCATCGAAGCCACCGACGACATAAGCCATGGTGCTGGCAGTGATCAGCATGAAAACCAGCACATCGCCGACGATGATGCAGATATCACGAACCGCCAAGGCCGTCTGCATCACCTTGGCAGACACCCGGCCGGCAAACTCATCCTGGAAGAACGCCAGACTCTGATCCAGCAGCCAGCGGTGAAAACGCCAACGCAGCATCATGGGAAAATTACCCGCCAGCACCTGATGCTTGATGACAGTCTGCAAAGCGATCAACACAATACTGCCGAGTATCACCGCGGCCAGCAGCAGCAAGGTACCGCCTTCGTCCGCCCAGAGGCGATCCGGCTGCACCTTGGCGATCCAGTCCACCAGGTTGCCCAGCATGGCATACAGCGCGGCCTCGAAAGCACCGCAGAGCGCCGTCAACAACACCATCAACAACAACCAGCCGCGTGCACCTGCCGTGCAGGCCCAGATAAACGGCATCAGGCCGGTTGGCAGCGGCCTGCCGCTGACCTGTGACGCAGCCGATTCCGCCGCATCAAAAGGCGGCAGCTTTTTCTCGAACCATCGAAACATAGAACCCCGCTAAAAAAAACCGCCGTCGCCCGGACAGGCTGCCGACAGTGCCGACAGCTTGCCCCAGGACCATCCCGGCACCAGGAAAAACCCTGCCCGCCGCAGGGGCTGGCAAAGAAAACAAAACCGGGCGCCTTGAAGGCGCCCGGTTTCGGAAATACAGGCATGACGCGCGTCTGCGCCCCATGCCCGGTCTATTGAATGGCGTACCGGATCAGTTGCCGGATTCGCGCGCCATGCGGCGGCGCTCATGCTCTTGCAGGTAGCGCTTGCGCAGACGGATGGACTTGGGGGTGACTTCCACCAGTTCATCATCATCAATAAATTCGACCGCATATTCCAGCGTCAACTTGATCGTCGGCACCAGGTCAATGTGTTCGTCCTTACCGGAAGCACGCACGTTGGTCAGCTTCTTTTCGCGCACGGGATTGACCACCAGGTCATTCTCGCGGCTATGGATACCAATGATCATGCCTTCGTACAGAGGATCGCCAGGATTCACGAACATACGGCCGCGATCCTGCAATTTCCAGAGGGCGTAGGCCACGGCTTCGCCGTCGTCCTGGCTGATCAGCACACCGTTGCGACGTTCGCCCACGCTACCTTCGCGCACGACATCATAGCTGTCGAAAATGTGACTCATCAGGCCGGTACCGCGAGTCAGGGTCAGGAACTCGCTCTGGAAGCCGATCAGGCCACGGGCCGGAATACGGTATTCCAGGCGCGTACGGCCACGGCCGTCCGGCACCATGTTCTGCAGGTCGCCCTTGCGGCGGCCCAGTTCTTCCATGACGCTACCTTGATGGCCGTCTTCCAGGTCCACCGTCAACATTTCGAACGGCTCATGACGCACGCCGTCGATTTCCTTGAACACCACGCGCGGGCGCGACACGGCCAGCTCGTAGCCTTCGCGGCGCATGTTTTCCAGCAGGATGGTCAGGTGAAGTTCGCCACGGCCTGCGACCTCAAACACGGTGTCATCATCGGTGTCGCGCACACGCAGCGCCACGTTGGACTTCAGTTCGCGATCCAGGCGTTCACGGATCTGGCGGCTGGTCACGAACTTGCCTTCGCGGCCTGCCAGCGGCGAGGTATTGACCATGAAGTTCATGACCAGCGTCGGCTCGTCGATGCGCAGCAGCGGCAGCGGATCCTGGTTCAGCGGATCCACCACGGTGCAACCGATACCCAGGTCTTCGATACCGTTGATCAGCACGATATCGCCGGCTTCAGCTTCGTCCACTTGCACACGATCCAGGCCACGGAACTTCAGCACCTGGTTGATGCGGCCCTTGCCCGTCTCGCCATCCGGCCCGAAGCGGTACACCACATCCATGCCCGGACGCACGCGGCCACGGTTGATGCGGCCCACGCCGATCTTGCCGACGTAGCTGCTGTAGTCCAGCGACACGATCTGCAATTGCAGCGGGCCGTTGGGATCATCATTACGCTGCGGCACATACTTCAGGATGGCATCGTATAGCGGGCGCATATCGCCGCTGCGCACATCATCGGTCAGGCCGGCATAGCCCGACAGGCCCGACGCGAAGATCACCGGGAAATCCAGCTGCTCTTCCGTGGCACCGAGCTTGTCGAACAGGTCGAAAGTCGCGTTGATGGCGAAATCCGGGCGAGCACCGGGACGGTCGATCTTGTTGACCACCACGATAGGCTTCAAGCCCAGTTCCAGCGCCTTGCGCGTCACGAAACGCGTTTGCGGCATCGGGCCTTCGACGGCATCGACCAGCAGCAAAACGCCATCGACCATGGACAGAACGCGCTCGACCTCGCCACCGAAGTCCGCGTGCCCCGGGGTATCAACGATGTTGATATGCGTCCCTTCGTATTCGACCGCACAGTTCTTGGCCAGAATCGTGATGCCACGTTCCTTTTCGATATCGCCGGAATCCATCACACGCTCATCGAGGTGCTGGTTCTCCCGGAACGTGCCCGATTGGCGCAACAGTTGATCGACGAGCGTGGTCTTGCCGTGATCGACGTGAGCGATGATGGCAACATTACGCAATGCGCGGGTCATAGAAAGTCCTTTAGGTTCGAGACGCGGGGTACAGGCCCGCGGGTAATTCTTCCAGGCCGATCAGGGCCTGCTTGGGATCGCTCATGGACTGGAGGGCTTCCAGCGCCACGGCGCGATCCAGTGTGAAAGGCCCCGCCTGAGTACGGCGCAAGGCCGTCAGGTGAGCGCCGCAGCCCAGCTCCCGGCCAATGTCCTGGGCCAGGGTGCGGATATAGGTGCCCTTGCTGCAGGCCACCTCGATGACGGCGCTGCGCCCGTCGAATTCCAGCAGCTCAAGCCGGTGAATCGTAACGGTGCGGGGCGGACGTTCAATTTCCACGCCGGCACGCGCATACTCATACAAAGGCTTGCCGTCCTTTTTCAGGGCGGAATACATCGGCGGCACCTGTTCCAATGTGCCACGGAATCGTGACAACACTTCGTCCAGCGCGGCCGCTTCCACACCGCTGAACGTTGCCGGCGCCTGGCTAACGATATTGCCCGTCAGGTCGCCGCTATCGGTTTCCTCGCCAAAGGCAAGGGTTGCAACATAGGTCTTGTCGGCGTCCAGCATTGCCCCTGCAATCTTGGTCGCCTTGCCCATACAGCAGATCAACAGCCCTGTCGCGAACGGATCCAGCGTGCCGGTATGCCCGGCCTTGGCTGCATCCAGCGTGCGCTTGGCGCGCTGCAGGGCGTGGTTGCTGGACAAACCCACGGGTTTGTCCAGCAACAGCACTCCATCGAGCATCTGCCCGCGTCGTCTGGCCATCTTGTTTATCCGGAAAATTGGGAAGTGCAAACGACGGCCGCTCAGGCCTTGTCGTCAGGCTCGTCAGGCACGCCGCTGTCGGGACCGGAGCGCATGGCGCGGTCGATCAGCTGAGACATTTCCAGGCCGCGGACGATCTGGTCGTCGTGCAGGAAATGGAGCGTCGGCACGGTATGGATGTGCAGCATGCGATACAGCTGCGAGTGCAGCCAGCCAGCCTTCTCGTTGAGAAGCACCTGGGTGGCATCGGGTTCGGCGCCCAGCACGGTGAAATACACCTTGGCGTGCGCGTAGTCCGGCGTCAGTTCGACGCCGGATAGCGTAATCAGGCCGGCGCGAGAAACATCGAACTCGCGCTGGATCAGGCCGGCCAGATCCTTCTGGATCTGCTCGGCCAGCCTGAGGTTACGGCCTGGAATGGACTTGCTTTTATGTCGGCTCATTCGTTCTTACAGCGTCCGGGCAATTTCCTTGATCTCGAAGACTTCGAGCTGGTCGCCCACTTCAATATCGTTATAGCCGCGCAGCGTCAGACCGCAATCGAAGCCGGACTTGACTTCCTTGACGTCGTCCTTGAAGCGGCGCAGCGAATCCAACTGGCCGGTCCATTGCACCACGTTGCGACGCAGCAGGCGAACCTGCGAGTCGCGGCGCACAATCCCTTCCAGCACCATACAACCAGCGATGTTGCCCACACGGGACACGCTGAAGATCTCGCGAATTTCCACCAGACCGATGATTTCTTCGCGCTTCTCCGGTGCCAGCATGCCAGACATGGCTGCCTTCACCTCATCTACCGCATCGTAAATGATGTTGTAGTAGCGCACATCGACATCGTTGCTCTCGGCCAGTTTCTTGGCGCTCTGATCCGCACGAACGTTGAAGCCGATGACCACGGCGCCGGACGCAATGGCCAGGTTGATATCGCTTTCGCTGATACCACCCACGCCAGCGTGCACGACCTGGACTCGGACTTCGTCGGTTGCCAGCTTGAGCAGCGACTGCGCCAGTGCTTCCTGCGAACCCTGCACATCGGTCTTGATGATCAGGGACAGCGTCTGCGTGCCTTCGCGCATGTTGTCGAACATGGACTCCAGCTTGGCTGCCTGCTGACGCGCCAGCTTCACATCGCGGTACTTGCCTTGACGGAACAGCGCGATTTCGCGCGCCTTGCGCTCGTCATTCAGCACCATCAGCTCATCGCCCGCAGCCGGCACTTCGGTCAAGCCCTGGATTTCCACCGGAATAGCGGGGCCGGCCGAATTAGTCGGCTTGCCGGTATCGTCCAGCATGGCGCGCACACGGCCATAGCTGGCGCCTGCCAACACGGCGTCGCCGCGATGCAGCGTACCGCTCAGCACCAGAATGGTGGCCACAGCGCCACGGCCCTTGTCCAGGCGGGCTTCGATAACCAGGCCCTTGGCCGGTGCATCCACCGGCGCCTTGAGCTCCAGCATTTCTGCTTGCAGCAGCACGTTTTCCAGCAGGTCGTCGATACCCTGACCAGTCTTGGCGGACACGGGCACGAAGGGAATATCGCCACCGTATTCTTCCGGCACGACTTCCTCGGCCACCAGTTCCTGCTTGACGCGTTCCGGATTGGCTTCGGGCTTGTCAATCTTGTTGATCGCCACGACGATAGGCACGCCTGCCGCCTTGGCGTGGTGAATGGCTTCGCGGGTTTGCGGCATCACGCCGTCGTCCGCTGCCACCACCAGAATCACGATATCGGTTGCCTTGGCACCACGTGCACGCATGGCGGTAAACGCTTCGTGCCCCGGGGTATCCAGGAAGGTCACCATACCGCGCGCCGTATCCACGCTGTAGGCGCCGATATGCTGGGTAATGCCGCCGGCTTCGCCAGTGGCAACCTTCGAGCGGCGGATGTAATCCAGCAGCGAGGTCTTGCCGTGGTCAACGTGGCCCATGACGGTCACGACCGGCGCACGCGGCAATTCCACCACTTCCGTCTGATCCGATTCCTGGTCAATCAGGAAGGCTTCCGGATCGTCCAGCTTGGCAGCGATAGCCTTGTGACCCAGTTCTTCGACCACGATCATGGCCGTTTCCTGGTCCAGCACCTGGTTGATGGTCACCATCTGGCCGAGCTTCATCAATTGCTTGATGACCTCAGCTGCCTTGACGGCCATCTTGTGGGCGAGATCCGCCACCGTAATGGTTTCGGGCACATGGACTTCGCGGGAGATGAATTCCGCCTGTGCGGGTTGCTGTGCCGAGTTGCGATCACCCTGACCGCGACGACCGCCCTTGCCACCCTTGCCGCCCTTACCTGCCTTGCCACCGGCGCGCCAGCCTTCGCGGGCACCGCCAGGTGTCGCAGCGGCCTTGTCAGCCGGTTTCTTGCGCGAGCTTTCGTCCGACCAGGACGAGGACAGTTCAGCCGCCTTGACGACCTTCTTGCCGCCCACTTCTTCCTTGGCGCCCTTTTCCTTGTCCTTAGCCTTGCCAGCAGCTGGCTTGTGCAGCGTCGCAGCCGGCTTGGCTTCCGGTTCCGGCGCACGCAGCACCTTGCGCGGACGGTTCAGCATCTCACGCAAGGCAGCGGCTTCCGCCTCGGCGCGGCGACGAGCGGCTTCGCGATCCGAATTGGCGCCATCGTTTTCCGATGCAGCACCGGCGCGCGGTGCAGCAGCGGCAGGCGCTTCGCCCCGACGCAAGTTGCGCAGCGGGCTCAGTGCCGGCTTGCGCGCACCTGCCTGGGCGCCAGCCGCAGGCGCGGCGGGACGGCCGGCCGCTGCGGGTTGCGCAGCAGCCGGTTTCTTGTTTTCGGGCCGAGCCTGGTTCGCGGCAACGCGGCCGGCTTCTTGATCCTGCCTGGACGACGGGGAGTCGCCACGATCTGCGACGGACGGCGCAACAATCTTATTCAAAGGAGCTTCCGGTTCCTGTTTCTCTTCTGGCACTACCGCTGCGGGCTCGGCAGCGGCGCTTTCAACCACGGGCTCGGCGGGTTTTGCCGGTGCCTCGGGTTGTTTGACGACTTCAGCAGCCTCAGGTGCTGCCGGCGCGGTTTCCGCCACAACGGGAGCCTCCGGCGCCGGCGTCTGAATTTCAGGCTCGACCTTGTGCACGGCCACCGGCTCAACGACAGGCGCGGTCTGAACCGGCGCTGGCGTTGGCACGGGGGCAGGCGCAGGCGCCACCGTTTCAGGCTGGGCTGCCGCCTGAGGGGCAGCAGGCGTCGCCAGCTCGGCGGAGGGAGCCGCGGCATCCAGCGTGTCACGTTTCACGAACACACGCTTTTTGCGGACTTCGACGGAAATCGTACGCGAACGTCCGCTGGCATCTGCCTGGCGGATTTCGGAGGTCTGCCGGCGGGTGAGCGTTATTTTACGCCCGCCATCCGCAGAACCGTCCTTGCGGCGCAGCCAATCCGACCGCTTCGCCTTATCGCTATCAGTGACGGTATCGTCTACCGATTTGAGGTCAACACCTGCTCCCCTGAACTGCTCCAGCAGTACAGTTGCAGATATTTTCAGCTCACTAGCGAACTGGGCGACGGTATTACTCGACATTCGGCTCTCTCTCACCTGATAACTTCTGATTCTATCTATGGCTCATGACAGCAGACGCGTCACTTAGCGGACGCATCGCCCTCGTCATCGAACCAGTGGGCCCGGGCACGCATGATCAGCTCGCTGGCGGCTTCGGCGTCGATGCCGGCCAGTTCGGCCAATTCGTCAGTCGCCAGTTCCGCGAGGTCATCGCGGTCCTTAACGCCATGCGTTTCCAGCACAGCCAGCAACTCCGGCGTCACGCCTTCCAGCGTATCGAGCGACAGATCCGGCTGCTGGCTGGCATTGCGCTCGGCTTCTTCCTGCAACGCATTACGGGCACGGGCACGCAATTCGTTGACGGTGTCTTCGTCGAACGCTTCGATTTCCAGCAATTCGTGGATAGGCACATACGCCACTTCCTCGAGGCCGGTGAAACCTTCGTCGATCAGGATGTTGGCGATCTCTTCGTCCACATCCAGCTTGCCCATGAACACCGCACGCCATGCGGCCCGTTCGCTTTCAGCGCGGTCCTGGCTTTCCTGCGGGGTCATGATATTGATCTGCCAGCCCGTCAGTTCGGACGCCAGACGTACGTTCTGACCCTTGGCGCCAATGGCCTTGGGCAGGTTTTCTTCATCGACCACGACATCCATGGCATGACGATCCTCGTCAACCACAATGGATTCGACATTGGCCGGTGCCAATGCACCGATCACGAACTGTGCCGGATCTTCGGACCACAGGACGATATCCACTTGCTCGCCGCCCAGCTCGTTGCGCACGGCAGTCACACGCGAACCACGCATACCCACGCAGGTGCCGATGGGGTCGATACGCTTATCGTAGGCGACCACGGCAATCTTGGCACGCATGCCGGCGTCACGCGCGGCCGCCTTGATTTCCAGCAAGCCCTGTTCGATTTCGGGCACTTCATTCTCGAACAGTTCCTTGATGAACTCGGGCGAGGTACGCGACAGGATGACTTGTTGGCCACGCGCAGCGTGGTCAACCGTCTTCACATAGGCGCGCACACGGTCACCGATCCGCAGGTTTTCCTTGGGGATCATTTCGGAACGAGGCAGACGAGCTTCGATACGGCCCAGGTCGATAATGCAATCGCCCTTGTCCATGCGCTTGACCGCACCCGAAACGATGCTCTCGCCACGTTCCAGGAAATCGTTGAGCACCTGTTCGCGCTCAGCGTCGCGGATCTTCTGCAGAATGGCCTGTTTCGCCGCCTGCGCACCGATACGGCCGAATTCGACCGGTTCCAGTGGTTCCTCGATGTACTCGCCCACCTGGATGCCAGGCACTGCCTCTTCGGCATCCGAGAGCAACTCTTCGCGATCCGGTGCCTGCAGGCCTGCCTCATCGGGCACGACCAGCCAACGGCGGAAGCCTTCATGCTCGCCCGTCGTGCGATCAATGGAAACACGGATATCCGCGTCATCCTTGAAACGCTTCTTCATGGCTGAAGCCAAGGCGCCTTCGACAGCCTCGAAGACCACTTCACGGGCCACGTTCTTTTCACGCGCCAGCGCATCGACCAACAAAAGAATTTCGCGACTCATCGCTTTTTGCCCTTGAAATTCAGAAGCGGATCCAGCTTGGCGCGCTCGACGTCGTCGAACACGAACTTCAAGACCTGAACCTCGCCCTTCTTTGCCTCAAATTCCAGCTCAAACCCGGCGGCTTCTTCGCCCTCGGCTTCGGCCACTCGCAACACACCGGAAAACACCTTGCGGTTCTCCAGCGGCTCGCGCAGCTTGATTTCCACTCGTTCACCGGCGAAACGGACAAAATCCGCCTCACGGCGCAGCGGCCGATCCACGCCAGGCGAACCGACTTCCAGCCGCTGATAGTCGATATTCTCGACTTCGAAGACGCGCGAAAGCTGCCGGGAAACCTGCTCGCAGTTCTCCAGGGTCACACCGCCTTCGCGGTCAATAGTTACTCGCAGCAACCCCTGGGCGGCCCGTTCGACGTCGATCAGTTCGACACCCATGCCCGCCAGGGCAGCTTCCGTCAATGCGTATAAATCTGCCATATTCAAAAAAAATGGGCTGTGATCGCCCAGCCCATATGTTGCGTCTGTGCCAGACGCCATCATTGCCGTTGAGAGCGACCAGGAATTACCTGGAGCCGGCAGCGGCGCGCCAGCCGGAAGGCCGGATGCGCGCCGATCTTCCGGCGCTGCTCCTGCGCATGGATCCCGCCGATGGCTGCGCTGACAAGCATTGCTGTGCTCTGCGCAGACAAAATCCGACAAGACCATGAAAACAGTGGATTTTAGCAGAAATCGCCATCGAACGCCTAAAGTACGCGTTCGATGCACCAAAACCACAACTCCCCGTCATCCTGAAGCCGCCCACGCGGCGCAGGAATCACAGGCAAGGCTTAACGCCCCTCACGCCCGGACAAAAAACCCAGACGCGACTCATGCGCGGCCGCACCCTTGGGCTGCCAATCATCGCCTTTGTCACGCGCGCGCCCCTGAGGCTTGCGGTTTTGCGACTGAGGCTTGGCAGCCTTCTGCTGGCGCGGCGCTGCACCGGCTGCGGCGGGCTTGCCCGCCGGCTTCGCGCTTGCGCTGCTGCGACGGCGCGGCTGCTGGCCCTGGCCAGCGGCATCGCCCTCGCGCTCGGCACGCGGCGCGCGCCCTTGCCCTGCGCCTTGCGCCGCCTTGCTGCCCCCTCGGGCACCACCCGGCTTACCCGTCCGGCCAGCGCCCGCGCCCTTCGGCTTGGCGCCCTGGCCCTGCGACTGCCCGGCCAGGGGGTGACCATTGGCATAGCCACCGGAAATCATCAAACCGGAAGTGAACGGATCCAACCCCGCTCCTTCCTTGCGCCCACCTTGCAATTTGCCACGCTTGCCGATGCGCGCACCACTCATGCCATTGCGGTCCATGGTACCGAAGCCCGGCGGCAATGCGCTGTCATGCGACAGCGGCTGAGCGGGACGCCGCCCCTTGCCCTTGCTTTCCTCGTCGCGCAGCAAGCCCATGCTCACCAGCAGCGCAGTCACAACCTGCGCATCGAGCTCCTCCCAGCGACCACGCTTCAGGTTACGCGGCAGCACCACATCCCCGAAACGCGTGCGGATCAGACGACTGACGGTCACGCCAGCCTGCTCGAACATGCGCCGCACCTCGCGATTACGCCCTTCATTCAAGGTCACGCGATACCAGCGGTTGCTGCCTTCACCACCAATGAATTCCAGGCTGTTGAACGCCGCGCGTCCATCTTCCAGCTCGACCCCATCCAGCAAGGCCTGACGCTGCTCGTCGCCCAACTCGCCCAGCACACGAACCGCATATTCGCGCTCGGCACCATAACGGGGATGCATCAGGCGGTTGGCCATATCACCCGATGTGGTCAAGATCAGCAGACCTTCTGTATTCAGATCCAGGCGCCCCACCGACAGCCACTTGCCCACTTTCATTTTCGGCAGGCGGGCAAACACGTTGGCCCGACCTGCCGGATCGTCATGACTGACGATTTCGCCAGCGGGCTTGTGATAAAGAATCACGCGCGGCGGCTTCTTGGCATTGGGCCGTGTAATCGGCTTGCCATTGACTCGAACCAGATCGTCCGGCTTCACGCGCTGACCAATGTGGGCGGGTTCACCATTGACCGACACGCGGCCAGCCACGATCAACTCTTCCATATCGCGCCGCGAACCGATGCCCGCATCCGCCAGCACTTTATGCAGCTTGGGCATGACCGCATCGCTGGACATGAACTTGCCCAAGCGCTGCACCGTCTGCGCCGAACTCTCGAGATAGGCCAATGCTTCCTGGGCCTCTTTTTCCGTCCCAGGCGCAGCGCTCTTGCCCTCGGTCGCGGCCGCCTGGCCAGCAGCCTTGGCCGCCGCACCCTTACCTGCACTGCGGGCACGAGGCTGGCGCCGCGGCGCCGGCGCTGCCGCTTCCTGCCCCTCGACCGACACCCCCTCCTGAGACGCAGCGCCGCCTTCACTGCCCGGCACTTCCTGCGCCTGTGCAGCCGCCCCCTTGTCCGTGCGACGACGACGGAACGGCGTACGCAATTTGCGCCCCCGAGTGCGGGCTGCGCCATCCTGCGCGTCGCCTGCCCCAGCCTCTGCGACTACGCCATCCTGCTGCAAGTCATTGTCCATATCGACCCAAACTCCATCTTTCAATTATCTTGTTTATTGTCTGCCGCGAGGGCTTGCGCATCAGCTGCAGCATCACCTTCCACGGCGGCACCCGTTGTCACGGATGCCTCATGCATTTCCATTTCGCGCTGCACCGGCACATTCCCCCTTCGGGGCGCCAGCTCCGCACCATCCTGCAGCGCACTTTCTGCCGGCTCCAGCGCAACCGCCATACCCGTGCCGCCCTCTTCCAGCACAGCCGAGGCTAGCGGTGATGCCCCTGCCTGCGCACTTTCCAGCAAGCCCTGGCCTACTGCGGCCAGCTCGGCATCATCCAGCGCACGCAAATCAGGCAATTCATCGAGCGCACGCAAGCCCAAGTCATCAAGAAACTGGCGCGTCGTCGCGAGCAGCGCAGGACGGCCGGGTGCCTCCCGATGCCCCACCACCTCGATCCAGCCCCGCTCTTCCAGCACCCGGACGATCTGCGTGGACACCGTAACGCCACGAATATCTTCGATATCACCGCGCGTCACGGGCTGACGCCACGCAATGATGGCCAAGGTTTCCATCACCGCCCTCGAATAACGAGGCGAACGCTCGGGATTCAAACGCTCAAGATATGGCTGCATGGCTGGCGTGGACTGAAACCGCCACCCGGAAGCCAACTCCGTCAGCACCAGCCCGCGCCCTGCCCAGCGGGCCTGCAGGCCTTCCAGCCATGCCCGTACCTGAGCATTCTCAACCAACGGCGCACCAAACAACTTGCGCAAATCAGCAAGCGGCATCGGCGCCTCCGCACATAACAGCGCGGCTTCGAGCACTACTACTGCCTCGTCGTCGTTCATGAAATCCCAATGCGTAAGGCAACGCATGCACCGCTATGACTCCCTCGCCAGACGAGGAAGAACGGCACAAACCTGGACGCAACACTTTATATCGGCAGGAGCAGACCACATCCGCGCCGCCATCATGGGCGCCGGGGGTAGTTGCTGTCTTTTCATTACCGGAACCAGGGCCAACAGGAACCCTGCTGAACCTGAGCAGGGGTGGCACCCGGAAAACAGCAGGACGATGCATGGATACGTTGCCAGTTGCCCTTTTGAAGCGCAACCGCCAGCAAACGGCGCATACAGAAACCCTGCTTTCTATAGGCGAATTATAACGGCAATGCCTCAAGCTGTGTGCAATCCCGTTTGCGCACCTGTATCAGCTGTTGCAGATGCCTTCAGGCGCCCGCCACCCCCTCATTCCGGTAATAAGCTAAAGCCCTCTGGAGGCCGTTCCACACGAATACAATAGGGCGGCATTCCACACCATTGACCGAGACAGGATTCGTCCATGAGCACCCCACTTTCGCAAGACGTTCTGGCGCAATTGTTTACCGACGCGCACAGCATCCATCAGTTCACCGATCAGCCCGTCACCGACGACACGCTGCACCAACTGTATGACTTGCTGAAGTGGGGACCGACCGCATTCAATGCACAGCCCGGCCGCTACGTCTTCGTACGCAGCAAGGAAGCCAAGCAACGCCTGGCCCCCGCCCTGGCCGCCGGCAATCTGGACAAGACCCTGGCCGCGCCCGTTACCGTGATCATCGCCCAGGACTCCGAATTTCACGAACAACTGCCCACCCAGTTCCCTGGGTATGATGCCCGCAGCCTGTTTGTCAACAATCCCGGCCTGATCAGCCCGACGGCATTCCGCAACAGCTCGCTGCAAGGCGCCTACCTGATCATTGCCGCACGCGCACTGGGGCTGGACGCCGGCGCCATGAGCGGCTTCGACGCCGCCAAGCTGGATGCCGAATTCTTCCCGGACGGAAAGTGGAAGAGCAATTTCCTCATCAACCTGGGCTACGCAGCACCGGGAGCCGGCTTCCCGCGCGGCCCGCGGCTGCCGTTTGATGACGCCGCCCGCATCCTCTGATCCCCCCACCTCGCGCGCCCCGCACCGCATGGTGCAGGGCGCGCCTTGCAGCCCTCCGCTCACTTCATCCGCCGCCCCTCTCCCGGCCGCCTCGAAGACATCTCCGCGCCCCGGGCCCCACCGGCGCCAACGACCAGGGTCCTCAAGCCCTCCCCGCACACACATTGCCAACCCTTGCCAGGCTCCAGGCTACGACCTGCCAGGCAAAACGGTCCGCGCTTTTCTACCAGCCCCTGTCGTCAGCCAAGGGCATACTCTCCCCTGTCCCGACCGTTCTGGTCGATACGCAGCCCAGCATCAAAGCAACACTCCCCATCCGGCAGCGGCATTCCCTCGCGGGCCCGCAGCAATGTCTGTAATATTGGTTATAAGAAATAACGTCTAATTGTATTTTCCTTAGATACAACATGCCCGCCACACCCCCAACTCCCAGCCAGCGCAATGTCGCCATCCTGACTGGCGCCCAGGCACTGGGCGCTGCCAGTCCGGCCATCATCATTTCACTGGGAGGGCTGGTGGGGCAAAACCTGTCCAGCGACCCGGCCTTGGCGACACTCCCCGTCAGCACCTTCCAGGCGGGCCTCGCGCTGGGAACCCTGCCGGCAGCCTACCTCATGCATCGCCTGGGACGCCGCAATGCCTATCTCATGGGCGCCGGACTGGGCATCATCGGCGGCCTGGTGGCTGCCTATGCCATTCTTTCCGGCTGGTTTCTGCTGTTCTGCGTGGGCACCGTCATTGCCGGGCTCTATAGCTCCTATGTACAGAGCTACCGTTTCGCGGCAACCGATGGCCTGAAGAATTCGCTGCGCGCACGCGCTATCTCATGGATCATGGTGGGCGGCCTGGCTGCCGCCGTGATCGGCCCCCAAATCGTCATCCTCACCCGCGATATCTGGCCAGAGACGCCATTTGCTGCCAGCTTTATCGGCCAATCCATACTCGCCCTGCTGGCCTTGCCGCTGCTTGCCCTGCTCCGTCCGCCGGCACAGCAGGCATTGCCCGCGCACGAACAAACCGCCTCCGCCCGCCCGCTTGGGGAAATCGCACGCTCCTTGCCCTTCATTACCGCCATCGCCACGGGTGTCGCATCCTATGGCCTGATGAGCTTCCTGATGACTGCCGCCCCCATGGCCATGGTCGGCCACGACCACTCGCTGCGTGATGCCTCGCTAGGCATCCAGTGGCATATCCTGGCCATGTTCGGGCCCAGCTTTTTTACAGGCAAGCTGATACAGCGTTTCGGCAGCACCTGCATTTCCGCCCTGGGCCTGATCCTGATCGCCGCCTCCGCTGCGGCCGCCCTCCATGGCATGAGCGTCGCTCACTTCTGGCTGGCACTCATCCTGCTGGGCGTCGGCTGGAACTTCAGTTTCATCGGTGCGACCGACATGATTACTGCCACCCACAATCATGCCGAGCGTGCCAAAGTACAAGCCGCCAATGATTTCATCATGTTCGGCGTGGTTGCCATTGCCTCGTTCTCTGCTGGGCAGCTGCTCAGCACCTCTGGGTGGGACAGCCTGAACCTGCTGGTATTCCCCCTGGTGGGCGTCGTCTTGCTGCTGATGCTCGCCAATCACATCAAGGCCCGGCGCTAAACCAGCACCGCCCCAGCCTGGAGCCACCCAAAGCCTGCCCTTGCCGGATGGATACTCATGCCTCCGGCAGGGCTGCCCAGGGTACCGCGCTCAGATCAAAGAACCGGCGTGCTGCAGCACCTGATCGCATGCCTTGCGTGTCAGCTCTTCCTTGAAGCCGCCGCCACTCAGATCCACACTGCCATCACTGCCAAGCACCTTGCCCTGCAAACCGCTCATGAAATCAGGCTTGGTTTCCGCTTTTTTCTGGCCACCCAGCGATCCCAGCAATTTGTCCTTGACGTTATCGACCGCGTTGCCGGAAAGATAATTATTCTTGATGCAGAATTGCAACAGACCCGCCACATTTTCCGTTCCAGCCGAAGCCAGCGAAGGCAGCGCCAGATCCGATAGGCCCGCTGCACTTCCCAGATTTCCCAGACCGGACAATCCCCCACTCGAAGACGCCGCCGGCGCTTGCGCCGCCGCCCCGGAGGATGAACTGCCACTCACGGCGCCCTTCACGCTATCGAGCAATTGGGCCTGCGCAGTTCCTGCGGCGCAAGCCAGCACAAGAGACAACGTTGCCGCCAGGCGGAATGACTTGATCATGCTGGTTTCTCCTTGAATGCAATAAGGCTGCGGCTGACACATTCAGCTGCTTCCCTGACGATACACCCAAAGAGGCCACCCATGCCTTCAGCCTCCTGCCCCCTTGCATGCCTAGCTGCAGTGCCGACCGAATCCGGCCCCGCCCCGCCCTTATCAGCCCGAAGCCAGCATGCTCTGTGTCGCCCGCTGATCCGACAGCCACTCGCCTGCCTGGCGGGCCCGTTCCTCGTGGGCAGACTCGCGCAGGGTTTCCGATAAGGCCTCCACATACCAGATACGCATGGAAGCCAATGCCCGCAACCGAGCCGCATAGTCATCAGCCTGCGCAGAGCGCAAGCTCAAACCATACGTTTGCAAGCTGAAGGCCAAGGGGGCATAGCAGGCATCCACCGCCCCGAAGCGCGGCCCGGCCAGGAACGGACCACCGAACTTGTCCAGGCCCTCGCACCAAAGCTCCGCAACCCGGTTCAGATCCTGCTCCAGTTCCTCGCTCACCTGCGCCAAACGAACCTTGATACCGCAATTGAACGGACAAGCTGCCTTCATGGCAACGAATTCGGCATGCATCTCCGCCGCCGCGCAGCGTGCCCAGGCGCGCGCCTCCAATGCATGCGGCCAGACATCCGCATGTCGCTCCGCCAGGAACTCGATGATACCCATCGAATCCCAGACCACCAGATCCTCGTCCACCAGACAAGGCACCTTGCCTGTCGGCGAAAACACCCGGAACGCATCATAGCTATGCGCCCCGGAAAAGGGCGCCTGCCGTTCTTCAAACGGTATGCGCAGCTCGCGCATCAGCAGCCAGGGCCGCAGCGACCAGGAGGAGTAATTCTTGTTGGCAATATATAGCTGGTACATAGTCGCCCACGCTTCGCTGCAATGCAGCATAAAGGACTTCCATTATGGCACTTGCTAGATTTTTCTACTGTTGGGGCGAACGTGACTTGCCTTTTATAAAAAAAGCATGCTAATATCATTTTCTCAATTCCCCGATAGCTCAGTCGGTAGAGCGACGGACTGTTAATCCGCAGGTCCCTGGTTCGAGCCCAGGTCGGGGAGCCAAATTCGAAAAGCCCTTTGCAGCCTCTGCAAAGGGCTTTTTCTTTGCCCGGCCGTTCCGGCCGCCAACCCGCCGCTCAGAACTGCCCCCAATACGTCGCACGGCAGCCCGTGCCATCCCCTCACTCCAGCCGGCTATCGCAGCTCTCTCAACCGCACCCCGCTTCGGCTCTTGAGCAGCCTCAGGCGAGCCATCTTCCCGCCTAGGCGCACATGCCGCGACCACGCATTGCGTTGCAATGCATGAACGATACGCCGAAGTCAAAAGGCACCGTCGCCCGCGACGCCCCCTCTGCCCCACGCCTTCCAGCCCCCTATCCGCCCTCTTCTCCGTACGCAGACGGACAGCTCGCGCATGCCTCGCGCAATCTCCGACATAAAAAAAGCACGCAAACCTGGCAAATTTCTTACAAGCATGCTAATATCACTTTCTCAATTCCCCGATAGCTCAGTCGGTAGAGCGACGGACTGTTAATCCGCAGGTCCCTGGTTCGAGCCCAGGTCGGGGAGCCAAATTCAAAAAGCCCTTTGCAGCCTCTGCAAAGGGCTTTTTCTTTGCCCGGCCATTCCCTCTTTACCCACCCCGTCCTCTTCGGCGGCGGAATCGCTTCTGCAACCCAAAAAACCCCGCGTAGCGACTTGTGCTGGCTTGCCGCTGTTAGCAGCCGCACACCTGCTCGCAGCTGCCACACCACTGCCAGCCGAAAGAGCGCTGCGCAAGCTCCCCTCGTTGAGCAGACCATAGCCAATGGAATGCCAAAGCCTCCATGATGCGGCGGCGCACCTTGCGCCGAACCATCGACGTAGCGCAGGAGGCTCATGCCCATGCGCCACGCAACAGTTCGCATAGCATTATTCTTCGCCCAAGGCCGGATCGGCATGATCCATGGCACAGAGCATACACGCGCCAGCCTGGTTCCCCCCGGAGGGAAAACCGGATCCAGCACCGGCATATATTGAAATCGCCCAAAGGCCGGATACGCCTGTGGTATCCAGCCTCTGGGCGCAGTCCCGCGCATGGCGGTACTGGCGTCATCGTGAAACAAAAAGCTTCCGCCCGACATGCCGGGCGGAAGCTTCCTGCGGCCTTAGAAGGAAACCGTGGTGGTCAGGTAATAAGCCCGACCAGGTTCGTTGTATGTATAGGCACCGCCACTGACACCATTGGAACGACGCTTGATGACCTTATCGAACAAATTGCTGATCCCCACGCCAATGCGGAAATTCTTGTTGACGTCATACATCGTGTTGAGTCCCACCACCGCATACGGACTGACGCTGTCGAGCGCCGCACCTGAGGCCTCCGCACCACGAGCCGTCAAGGTACGCGGTTTCTGGGCACCGTACCAGCTCATTGTCAGTTGAGCCGACAGGGGTTCCATAGGACGCCACAGCAAGGTGCTGTTCAGCGTGTACTTGGGAATAATGCTCAGCGGCTGATCGGTGTCCCGATCCTTGTTATCCAGCATCCACGTGAAGTTGTTAAGCAGGCTGAGTGTGTGCCCGCTTTCACCGAGCAGAGGAATGTTCAGGTTGCCTTCCAGGCCCTGCACCAGCGCCTTGCCGGAGTTATGCCATTGGTAGTACTTGTAGGTACCGACATCGACAGTACCCTGGGTGTACATATCCGCAGTAATCTTATTCTTGTAATCATTGCGGAAGTAGCTGACGCTGGCATCCCAGCCTTGCTGGTTATCCCACTGAATACCGATTTCCTTGTTGACGCTGATTTCCGGCTTCAAATCGGGATTGCCCTGGATGTAGCAAGGACCCGTCACATTAATCGGGCAGCCATTTCCACGCGTGGTGTACCAGTAATTTTCATTGCTTTGATACAGGTTGGGCGTTTTGTAGGCGCGTGCAATCCCCCCTTTCAGGCTGAACTGGGAACTCAGCTGATAGGTTGCGTTCAGGCTGGGACTCCAGTTGCTGCCAAATTGGTCGTGATGATCAAAGCGCACGCCAGGCGTCACGATGAGATCATCGGTAATCTCGATATTGTCTTCCAGATAGAAAGCGAAGCTGCTGGCCGTCGATTTCGAATCAGTGCCTTGTGTGACGCCGCTGGGCGGCGCTTGCAGCAAGGTATTCGGGTCTTTCAGGCTTTCATGCCGATACTCGATCCCGCTTGTCAGAACCTGCGACAAGCCACCCAACGTGAACGGCGAATAGAACTCGCCATTGGCATAAAGGTTCTTGAGATTGGACTCGAGATACGACAGCGGCGATGCGCAGCTACCTTCCGGACCGCCGGCCGTGTTCTTGCGGCAATCCAAGTTCCGGGTGTCTTCGTACTGGAGAATGACGCGGGAGTTGCCCAGTTCGCCCCAGTCGCCCCGGTGGGTCAACGCTGCGGTCTGGCGATAGACGCGACGGACTTCCGCACCAT
This sequence comes from Kerstersia similis, assembly GCF_965139615.1. Taxonomy (NCBI): domain Bacteria; kingdom Pseudomonadati; phylum Pseudomonadota; class Betaproteobacteria; order Burkholderiales; family Alcaligenaceae; genus Kerstersia; species Kerstersia similis. Next base: position 2,872 of record NZ_CBCSIQ010000008.1, on the reverse strand, counting down.
CATTTGCCAACTGCTCGATCAGTGCGCCATCGCTGACGCTAACAGGATACTCGCCCGTATAAACATTGCCCTGGCGGCTGAAGCCCAGATCCAGCTCAAGCACATGGTCGGGGTTGATATCCAGGCGCAGCAGGCCATTGATATCCCGATTGCGAACCCCTTCCCGACCTGCCGCATTCCCGCTGACGACTTCATCCGCATTGATGTCCGGCGAGTCGGCATTGGTCTTGGCCGCATTGCCATACAGTCGGAATGACAGTTTTTCAGCCAGAGGACCGGACAAATTAAAGCCTATGCGACGGGCATTCCCTTCATCGCCACGTTCCGGCTGGTTGTAATAACCGTTCAGCGAGCCGGAGATTTTCTCCGTGGGTGGTTTGGTGATGATATTGACCACACCGCCTGCAGCCCCGGATCCGTAACGAGCGGCTGCCGGGCCACGAATGACCTCAATACGCTCGACTTGATCGGCGGGCACCCAGCTCGTGTCGCCACGCGTGTCGCGCTCGCCGGAACGACGCATCTGCGCGGCATCCCGTGACCGGACGGGTTTGCCATCAATCAGTATCAGCGTGTTTTCCGGGCCCATGCCGCGGATATCTATCTGACGCTGGTTGCCATATGCGCCGCTGGAACTGGCACCAGTCAGGTTAACGCCGGGAACCGTACGGATAATCTCAGCCAGATCCGTGGCTGGCGGGCGAATTTGTATGTCTTCCGCTGTGATGATAGACACGCTCAACTGCTGCTTCAGTTCCTCTTCTGCGGTCCCCAGAATGCGCACGGCTTCCAATTCACGAGCCGCAGCCGGGCCTTGGGTAATGCGCAGGCCGCCGGCCGTAGATAAGGCAAACAGGCCATGCGGTTGCAGTGCCTGACTGAATGCCTGCGATGGCGTGTAGCTGCCTGCCAATCCCGGGCTGGACGCATTCAAGCTGACACCGGGCTCCAGTTCAATCGAAATGCCAGTCTGCTGACTGATCCGATTCAATACCTCACCCAAAGAGCCTGCCGGCACATCGAAACGTTGTACCTGTTCAGCGGGTGCCTGCGCGTGGGCCATCGTTGTACCAAAGCACAAGACCACGCCACCCGTAGCATGCACTGCCAGTGTGAATGGTGCGACGGCGACACGGCGCCCCATTGAAACGGCCATGCGCCGAAGAGGAGACTTCCTGCCACGTTTAGGGAGTGATACTGGACTCGTCATGCCGGATATCCTGTTTGATTCCATATTGATTGATAAAAACATATCGGATGGGTTTGGCAGCAGCGCCATGCCAGCCGTCGCTGACAGACTGACTACCACTCCAGCCCACCCGATTTTCAAAGCCACCCTGCGTCGCACTCGCGGCGAAGCATGCATCGCCATGCCTCAGATGAAACAAATGAAAATCGTTTTCGATTGTATTTTTTAAATCAAGAAATCTCAATCACTTAAGAAATCGAACTGTTTTCTTAATATCCGAACCGTTTCCTGGATTTTTCAGGGTACATCTCCGAAAACCAGGCGATCAAGCCTGCTAATTCGTCTCAAATCGTGTATCAGCGATAACGATTTTTCCAATGATTCTTCACAATGCCATAGTTGTTTCGCCGCCACACCTGCCACATGCATACCAGTTTTGTCCTACCGGGCGGGATGTGGGGCCCTGCTGATATCGGCCCGACCTCTTCCGGCCAGTTGGCCCTGGATCTGGTGCATGGAAAACTACCGGGCCTGGTTCCCGGCAGCTTCTCAGTGGTCGATGCACGCGACGTCGCGCAGGCCCATATTGCTGCGGCCCGCCAGGGCCGCTCGGGCGAACGCTATCTGGCTGCCAGCCGACATATGACGATGCGTGAACTGGTGCAGCGGCTGGGCGAGCTGGCAGGGGTGAAAACCCCGTCGCGCATGCTGCCGCTGCCCTTGCTGTATGCGCTGGCGGGCCTGCAGGAAATCTATGCGCGCTTGAGCGGCAAACCCATCTTGCTCAGCCTGGCCACCGTCAAACTGATGCGTCGGGAAGCCGAGCGTACGCATTTCAACCCGGAGAAAAGTGCGCGGGAACTGGGACTGCGTTTCCGGCCGGTGGAGGACACGTTGAAAGACACACTGGACTGGTATCGCCGCCACGGCTGGCTGCCGCCGGCCTGACGTTTGCCGCTGACGCAGGTCGTGGAGACTTTGCGGCAATTCGGTTGGCGCACCCTGTTCCTGTCCTGCTCCAGTGATCCTGGGGTACGTTCCTACGGCTTTTACCGCCACCTGGGCTGGAGGCATGAAGGCGCCACGGATGACGCCGGGGATCACATCCTGGTCTTGACGCTCGCGGACTAAAGAAGGCCGACCGGGCCGTGATTGCGGTGGCCCAGGCACCCTGAGCCGCCTAGCACGGGCGGGGCGCTACGCTAGCAAGATTCCGCCGCCCCAAAGACAAAACCCCTCTCTGCGCATGCAGAGAGGGGTTCTGAGGATAAGAGCTTGACGATGACCTACTTTCACAGACGTCCGTCCACTATCATCGGCGCGAAGGCGTTTCACTGTCCTGTTCGGGATGGGAAGGAGTGGTACCACCTTGCTATGGTCGTCAAGCGTAACTGTTTGGCTGGGATGGGGTTTAGCCATCCTGGCCCAATTCGGAAGAAACACATGGTGCGAGAGTATAACTCATCGCACGCTTGAGGTTGTAATTTATTTCGTTGGCCTGGCTGCTGACGGAGCAGCCAGGTTTTGAGTTTTGAACGGCACTTGTCATACAGACGTTAGCNGGTTTGTTAACCGCCATCGTTATAGGATCAAGCCGCACGGGCAATTAGTACTGGTTAGCTTAATGCATTACTGCACTTCCACACCCAGCCTATCAACGTCCTGGTCTCGAACGACCCTTCA